>RSAS01000528.1 GCA_003934145.1 Candidatus Viridilinea halotolerans
CCGTAAAACCACGAGTTCCCCCCGCACGGGGGCACGGGGGAACTTGGTTCCCCCGCTTTTTCCACCCTCAAGGAGGGTAACAACCTATGCGCACCGAACAGCGCCGCATCGCCGAAGGCATCCTCTTCACCGACCAATACCAACTCAGTATGGCGCAGCTCTATTTTCGCCACGGGCTGCACGAACGGACGGCGCAGTTTGACCATTTCTTTCGTCGCAATCCCGATTATGGCATGCACGCAGCGGGCTATTGTGTGACGGCTGGTTTGGAGTGGCTGTTGGATTGGATGGAGACGGCTCGTTTTACTGATGAGGATATTGCACATTTGCGTTCCCAGCGCGACCGCGCCGGTGGCCAGCTCTTCGCCGACGATTTCTTAGCCTATTTGCGCGCCACCGAGGGCTTTGCAGGACTGCGTCTGCGCGCCATCCCCGAAGGACGCGTCGTCCACCCCGGAGTGCCCCTCACTACCGTGCGTGGCCCGTTGGCCCAGGCGCAAATCCTAGAGACGGCGCTGCTCAACCAGTTGAACTACCAGACCCTGATCGCCACCAAGGCCGCTCGCATCCGCGATGTGAGCCACGCTGCGCCAGTGTTGGAGTTTGGCCTGCGCCGTGGTCAGGATCGCGGGGCTAACGCTGGGACGCGCGCCGCGTTGATTGGCGGGGCCGATTTTACTTCTAATGTCGGTCTTTCTTCGATCCTCGGCCTGGCGCCCAAAGGCACCCACGCCCATGCCTTGGTGCAGGTCTTTCTAGCCTTGGGCCACAGCGAACTGGATGCTTTCCGCGCCTACGCCGAGGTCTACCCCGATGATTGTTTGTTGTTGGTGGATACAGTGGACACCCTGGGCAGCGGGCTGCCCAATGCGCTCAAGGTCTTTGCAGAACTGCGCGCCAAGGGCCACCAGCCGGTGGGTGTCCGTCTTGATTCGGGCGACTTGGCCTATTTGGCTATCCAGGCATCCTTGATGCTCGATCAGGCTGGTTTCCCTCATGCCACGATTGTCCTCTCTAGCGACCTCGACGAACTGGTGATTTGGCAGATTCAGACCCAGATCGTGCAGGAGGCCCCCCACTACGGGGCCGACGCCGATGCGATTATGCAGCGTCTCGTCTATGGTGTGGGCACGCGCCTCGTGACCTCGCACGGCGAAGGGGCGCTGGGCGGCGTCTACAAGCTCGTGGCGATGCAAGAGGATGGTGGAGATTGGCGGCCAGCGATCAAGTTGGCCGACACGGCGGCCAAACTGACCAACCCGGGGCTAAAGCAAGTGTGGCGCCTCTACGACCAGCGCGAACGGGCCACCGCCGATCTGGTGACGCTGGAGGACGAGCGTCCTGATGGCGAGGAATGTCTGCGCTTGCGTCACCCCAGCGATGCCACCCTCCAGCGCCAGTTGGTGCGGGCAAACCTAGCGCGCATCGAGCCGCTGCTGATTGATGTATGGCAGCACGGGGAGCGCTGCGGCTCGCGCCCCACCCTAGAGCAGATGCGCGAACGGCGGCGCGCCGACGTCGCGGCGCTCGACAGCGGCGTGCGCCGTCTGGTCAACCCGCACATCTACCATGTTTCGCTCTCGCAGCAGTTGTGGGAATTGAAGCAGGAGTTGCTGGCGGAGTTGCGCGGCGCTTCCGGCAAGTAGCGCTGCGACGTGCGGGGGTTCGGTGAGGTGCAGCCCCAACCGCTTCCAGGAGAAGTGTGAACAACTCCTGTGGTATCATGCGTTTCGTGCTACGTTTACAACTGTTCTAAGGGATGGTTTTAGGGCGCTTTACAGTCTACGCTCTAGGTAGTGCCGACTTCAGTCGGCAACAGGGACTATCGGCGACCTCAGCCGACTAAAGTCGGCACTACGATGGTAAAGCGCGAAGCCCTTTTCTGACTGTGCGCTAGCGAGTCCATCGTGTATGATGAAAGCCACCCTATCTTTTCGCCGAGCTTCAACTACCCTGTGTTATTGTTTTGGGTGTGACTGGAATCTGTAGGCGGCGCCCTACACCCCTTTGGACGGGGGGAGGATGCGAGGGAACCAGGTTCCCTCGCGCACCCTACCTACACATTTTGGTCACACCCTGTGGTTTTGCACCCTATACCCCAACAACTCACCTTCACCATCCCCCCGCACCTAGCCGGTGCTCCGGTGCATGCCGCAGCCGCCGAACTCGCCGCCGACTTGGGGCAGACGGTGGTGGCGCGTGGCGGCGCATGGCTGGATGGGCGGCGCGTGGTTGATGCTGCTACGCCGGTGGCGGCGGGGGCCATACTGGTTTTACGTCTGCCACCCAACGGCTGCTACAACGAGATTGAGCTCTGTGCTGCCGATCTGATCTTTGAAGATGCTTGGCTGATGGTGTTGCACAAAGCGGCAAGTTGCTATGTGAGTGCGACGCCGTGGGATGTCTGTGGCAACCTGTTGGCTGCGTTACAACGCTTCCTCTTGGCCCGCGACGGGAGTGCGCCGCCGCTCCACCTGGCGCACCGTCTCGACCGCGATACCAGTGGCCTCCTGTTGGTGAGCAAGCACCCGGCGGCCAACGCTCCGCTACAGCACGCTTTTGCCCACGGCCAAGTCGCCAAGCGTTACACCTGCCTCTGCGCCGGTGTGCCGACGTGGGAGCAGATGGAGTTGCAAACTGGCCATGGGCGGGGAGCAAGGGGCCTCTGGCGGCTCTACCCGCTGGCCGAGGTGGGCCAGGCTTTGCCGATGGGGGGCGGGCGCGTGCGCCTCGCTCATACCAGTTTTGAATTGGAGGCGGCTTGGGGCGATCACGCCCGAGTACGCGCTACGCTCCACACCGGACGCACCCACCAGATCCGCTTGCACATGGCCAGCCTGGGGCTGCCGCTGCTGGGCGATGTACGCTACGGTGGCCCAAGCGAACACAACGGCCAACTCCTCAGCCGCCACATGCTGCACGCCACTGAGTTGCGTTTAGCCCATCCCGTGACGGGCGAGCCGTTGGCGTGGTGCTTACCAGCACCGTGGGAGTGATGCCAAGCGGGAAGGGTACGTGTGGAAACCCGCTTCCCGCATGCACCCTTCCCGCAACACGGCGCGGGACGCAGCCCCAAATTCTCATTTTTGTTGCTTTTTGGCGGCGAAGCCACCTTCGGTGGGAGTGCGGGGGAGGCTTCGCATCCCCCGCACTCCCACCGGAGGTGGCTTTGACGAGTCCTAAGGACACACCAATATAATTGACGCGTATCCTAGCGTATGCTAGGATACCTATGCTCATCCGCACCCCGCATCCCGCCCCACTGCCATAACGAGGATCATACTCGTGCGCACCAGTATCTGGCTTGTCCGCCATGGGCAGACCCGCAACAATCTCGAGCGGCGCTACCAGGGTCGTGGCGATAGCCCCCTGACGCCCTATGGCCAGCGGCAGATTGAAGTGTTGGCGACTCGCTTGCGGCGCATTCCCTTCACCGTCGCGATTGTTAGCCCCGCACCACGCACCCAACAGACGGCCCAAGGCATTTTGGCAGGCCGCCGTGGCATGACGGTGCGTCTTGATGGGCGTTGGGCCGAAACCGACCATGGACAATGGGAGGGCCTGACCTACAAAGAGGTTCTCGCCCGCTACCCCGATGAGGTGCGCGCCCGCTGGAGCCAGGGCATCAATGGGCGTGCGCAAGGTGGCGAGAGTCTGGCTGAAGCGTACGCCCGCGTCGCTGAAGCGTGGCGCGTGTTGCTGCGTGACTACGCCGGTGGCCGCGTGCTGGTGGTGACCCACGCCACGCCGATCCAGTTGGTACTCTGCGAGAGCTTTGGCCTCGCACCGGGCCGCCATTGGCATTGGCGCGTGGATTTGGGCAGCATTACCTGCCTCGATATCTACCCGTCGGGGGTGATTACGCGGGTCGTGAATGAGGTGCCACGTTTTACCCTTCATTGAGGCGTTACGTTTCATGACCACGCTGCCCCTGGGGTGGTTGCCGCACGGCGATGGGCAGATGATGCGGCGCTCGCTGCCTTGGTTCCCGGCAGTGGGTTTGACGCTTGGTCTCTGTCTGCTGCCTGTCGGCTGGCTGGCTTCGCACTTCTGGGGCAGCCTCGCCAGCGCCGCACTTCTCGTCGTCGCCTGGGCCATCCTCAGCGGCGGCCTGCACCTCGACGGGCTGAGTGACACCTTTGATGGTATTACCAGTTGGCGCCCACGTGAGCGCAAACTGGAGATCATGAAAGATAGCCACATCGGTGCGATGGGCGTCAATGCGATCGTCGCCGTGTTGTTGCTCAAATTTGCCCTGCTCGCTGAAGTGGGGGCCATCTGGTGGCAGGCGTTGCTCATTGCCCCGCTGCTGGGTCGCTGGGTCATCCTGCTGAGCATGGCCGCCTTTCCGCCCGCCAGTCAGAGTGGTTTGGGGCACAGCTTTCGCAAAGAGTTGCGCCGTCGTGATCTCGTCCTTGCGACGTTGGTCACGATGGGTGCCGCATGGCTCATCGCTGGGGCCGCTGGCATCGCCGCCCTGCTGCTCGTCGTCCTCGTCGCTGGCCTTTTGGCCCGCTGGTGGACGCGCGAACTGGGCGGGCTGACTGGCGACACCTACGGCGCCCTCTGCGAAATCAGTGAAGTTGTCGCCCTCGCCACCCTTGTGGCCGCACGCACGGTAGCTGCCTGATCGGCGAGGGCATCAAGTTACGCCCTTCGGTGGGGTGTGGGGGCTTGGCCCCAAGAAATTCCTCTGTCGGGCGGGGGCTTGGGGCTTGGCCCCAAGAAATTCCTCTGTCGGGCGGGGGTTCGGGGGCTTGGCCCC
>RSAS01000505.1 GCA_003934145.1 Candidatus Viridilinea halotolerans
TGCGTACCGCAAAAAGCGGCAGTTTATCCCCATTTGGTGAAACCCTTTGAGGGTGCGGGGGCATGGCCCCCGCAAAACTCCCATCCCAGTGGGGAGGGTGCGGAGGGCTACGCCCTCCGCACCCTCCCCGCAAACGGTAAAGCCGATCGCCGCAAGGCGAAACCATTCCTTACGTTAAATATCCGAGCGGGATCACATGTAGGGCGGTAGCCCTACATGTGATCCCGCTCGGAGACCCCCGCCAATGGGTACAAACAAGTGCTATTATGTAGCTATACTGCTTAGATGGAGCGACGTTGATGATGCAAAAACACTTCCTCTCGGCGGCTGATCTCTCACGGGAGGCGGCTGAGGCGCTGTTGGGGCGAGCTGCTGCACTGAAGGCGGAGTGGCACGCTGGTGGGACGGGGCTGCACGCCGCTTGGCCGCTCCGTGGGAAGACGTTGGCACTTGTCTTTGAGAAGCCTTCGCTGCGTACGCGGGTGGCCTTTGAGGCGGGAATGACGCAACTCGGCGGCAATGGTTCCTACCTCTCGGCGAATGACATTGATATGGGCGGGCGCGAGAGTGTGCCCGATGTTGCACGCAATCTGAGCCGCTGGGTGCAGGCGATTGCTGCACGGGTCTTTAAGCATGGCACTATCGAGACGTTGGCGCGCCACGCGACGATTCCGGTGATTAACGCCCTTTCGGATCGCGAACATCCCTGCCAGGCTTTGGCCGATCTCTTGACCCTGCGCGAGCGTTTTGGCCGCGTGCAGGGCTTACGTCTGGCCTATATGGGCGATGGCAACAACGTCTGCCATTCGCTCATGCTGTTGGGTGGTATTTTGGGGATGAGCGTGGCGGTCGCTTGCCCGCCCGATTATCGCCCCGACGCGGAGATTCTGGCCCACGCTCAAGCGCTCGCCGCCGAGAGTGATGCCACGATGAGTGTAACGGCGAACCCTGCCGAGGCTGCGGAAGGGGCCGATGCGATCTATACTGATGTATGGGCTTCAATGGGCCAAGAACACGAAGCGGCGCGCCGTCGCCCTGTCTTTCAGCCCTATCAGGTCAATGCCAGCCTGATGCATCAAGCCAACCCCACCGCGCTCTTCATGCACTGCCTGCCCGTCCACCGCGACGAGGAGGTGACGAGCGAAGTGATTGACGGTCCGCAGTCGGTGGTCTTTGACCAAGCCGAGAATCGGTTGCATGTGCAGAAAGCCCTGATTCTCACCCTGTTGGGCCTCTAGCCCTCCTTTGTCCGGCGGGGCGTGGGGCGCAGCCCCCCATGCTGATCACACCCTCATTCATTCCGTTTTGACGGCTCTGCCGTCAAAACGGAATAAAAATCAGTGAACATGGTTCTCCAAGCTTAAAGATAAGATCCTCAAACCTATGGCTGGCAATCGTGCAATCTTTGATCGAGCTCTGGAGCAGAGCCGCGACGCGGCTCGACAGAGCCGTTGGGACGAGTCGCTGAAGTTGGCAGTGCGGGCGCTCCAGGAGTTCCCGCATGATGGCGATGCGCGCACGAATGTGGCGGTCGCGCTTTTCCATACCGATAAGCTCGATCGGGCGCTGCAGGTCTTTGAGGAACTGCGGGCAGAAGATCAGAATAATCCCTTCTTCCTCAACTATATTGCGCAGGCGCAGGCACGCCAGGGCAATAGTAAGGCGGTGGAGAGCTATCGCAGTTTGGCCGATCTACATGTGGCGCAGCGCCGCCCGATGCAGGCGGTCGAGGCGCTGCTGGCGCTGCTCAAGCTGCGCCCCGATGCCGATGAGCAGCGCAAGCGCTTGGCAAAGCTCTTTGAGGACGCGGGCGCAATTCGTGAGGCTGCGGCGGAACATTTGACTCTGGCTCACCACCACTTGGAGGGGCGGCGTCTCGATCAGGCGGCGGATGCGGCGGAGTTGGCGTTGCGCCTTGATCCGAACAGCCGCGAGGCCAAGGATCTAATTGTTACCATTCGTGAGGCGATGGCGCGCGCCGCTGGTTTGGGTGAAGCGCCACATGAGCATGCAACGCATGCCGCTGCTGCGCCTGAGCCACGGGTGAATCTCGGCGGCATGACCGGAGCGCTCCGCTCGCAACAGTTCACCCTGGAGAAGTTAGTTGAGCAGGGCCAGAAGGCGCAGCAAGCGGGCGATACCGAGGCGGCAGCCCAGTTCTATGAGCAGGCGGTCGAGGGTGGCCTCGAACGGGCCGATGTGCTCTATTCGCTTGGCCTGATCTACCAAGAGCGCGGCGATCTGCGTTTAGCGGCGAATGCGCTGACGCAGGCCACTTCCGATCCGGAGTACGCCCTTTCGGTACACTTTGCGCTCGGCCAGATCTACCGCGAGTTGGGGCAATTGCCCCAGGCAGCCCAAGAATTTGAGCAGACGATTCGCCTCGTTGATCTGGAGACGATTGGGCGCAATGAGGCCGATGATCTCATTCAGATGTATGAGAATGCGGCCACGATCTACGAGCAGATTGGGGATATTGCGCGCGCTGGGGCGCTCTACGGGACGCTGGCGAGTTTCTTGGACGGGAAGCGCTGGGGCCGCGAGCGCGCTGGTGAGTTTAAGGCGCGTTCGAAGGAGTTGGCGGATCGCAACATGTTCGCCAAGCTGCGCACGATGGGCACCGGCGCCCTGACGGCGCCCGATCCGACGACGCAACCCGTTGAGGATGCTTCTGCGGCGCCGTCGGAGGCCTGGGGTAAGATTCGTCCGATTACCGACTTCCTGCGCGGGGGCAAAATTGTTAGCACCTCGTCGCTCGGCGAGAAGGCGGGCGCGGCCCCGCCCATTCCTGAGCCGATGATTCTACTTGAAAGCCTACCGCCGAGTGAAGCGGCGGGCTTGGCACCAGCGACGCCGCTCGATATGAAGGGGCTGAGCGATGAGCTAACTGGTTGGGTGCGGCTTAGTGGTAGTTACCTCGATCAGGGGCTGATTGAAGCCGCCCTCGACGCATGCCACGAGGTCATTCGCTTGGATGTGGACTACTTGCCCATCCATTTGCGTATGGGTGAGGTCTATGAGCGTCAGGGACGCCCCGAAGAGGCGCTGGTCAAGTATCAACTCATGATTGATACGTTCCGGGCGCGCGGCAAAGCGGAGGAGGCGATTGATGTCTACTTCCGCTATATTGGCCTCGCGCCCGACACCTTCAACGCCCGGGCGCGGCTTGCCGAGTTGTTGCGTAGCGCTGGACGCACCGAAGAGGCGGTGAGCCAACTGCTGCAAGTAGCGGCGACCTACCAGCGCCTCGGCCAATCCAACAAGGCGCTCGAAGAGTACCGCCGCCTCTTGCAGTGGTCGCCCAAGAATCGTGATGTGCATGCCCAATACGGCTTGGCGCTGCTCAAGTTGGAGCGCTATGAAGCGGCCCTGGCCGAGTTCCGCCGTGCGCTGGAGTTGGGTGATGCCAATGATACCGTTGCGGTGGCGCGGCTCAATATGACCCTGGCGTTGTTGGGGGAGCAGCCGGTGGCGGTGTGGGATTCGTTGGCCACGCTGATCGATCTGCTCAAGCAGCATCCCAACGAATTGGGGCCGGTGCAGAGCGAGTATCGTGCTGCGTTGCTTACCTCTGATGCGCCGGTGCTACACTACATCTTGGCCATCTTGCAGCAACAGGCGGGTCAGCACTCCTCGGCGCTGCTCAGTTTGGAGCAAGCTGAGTCGATGGTGAGCGACGGGGCTGATCCGCTGCTGCCGCCAGTGTTGATCTACCAGGCTGCTGCCGATAGCCATATTGCCTTGGGTCGTGCGGAGGAGGCGCTAGAGCAGTTGCGTCGTGGTCAGGCGGCGGCGAGCCGCAATGTGCCCGATCCGGGGGTGCGTCACGCCTTCGCTGTGCCGCTCAGTAAGGGCGATTTCGTGCGGCGCATGGCCGAAGCTTATGCCGCTACCGATGATATTGAGGGCGCCGAGCAGGCGCTGCTTGAGGCGCGCCAACTGCTGCCCTACGACCGGGCGATCTACACGAAACTCGCCGATGTCTACTTCCGCCAGGGTAAACTCAATGAGGCGTTGGCTCAACTTGAGGATCTGGCCAGCCACTACGAAGAGCGTCAGCAACTGGATCGTGCCATTGAGATGCTGGAGTATGCGCTCAAGATTGCCCCCAACCACATTGCCATTAGTAGCCGCCTTGCGCGCATGCAACTGCGCCGTGGCTACCTCGACAAGGGAGTTGAAGGGTTGGTGCGCGCCGCTGATCTGCAGAAGAAAGCGGGCCAGCTCAAGGATGCCGTCGCTTCGCTGCAAGAGGCTGCCCAAGTCCACTGGACGCTTAGCGACCACGACAAGGCGCGCCAAATGTACGACAAGATTGTGCAGATTGCGCCCAACGATGTTGATGCACGCCAATGGCTCTCGCTTATGTATACCCTCATGGGCCGCTCGGGCGAGGCTATCGAAGAGAAGAAGCAGATCGCCCGTATCTTTGCCAAGCAGCGTGATTACGATAATGCTATCGCCGAGTTACACCAGATTATTGGCTTGAATCAACGCGATCTTGATGCCTACTACATGCTTGGTGATATGCTTATGCGCCGTGAAGAGTTCTCGCAAGCGGTACAGCTCTATACACGGATGATGAAAATGGAGGGCGTTGAAACCGACCGTGTCCAAGCCCTGTTGAGTGCCGCAACCCTGATGCTGCAACAACGTCAGGGGGCGCGCCGTGAGTAGGAGAGAGCAGATGCCGAGTGGGGGTTCGAGGGCATGGCCCAATACGTTTCAAATAAGACCTCACAGGTCTGCTC
>RSAS01000338.1 GCA_003934145.1 Candidatus Viridilinea halotolerans
GGAACACTACACTGCTGGGGAGGCAACAGGCGTGGGCAGGCGAAGGTGCCAAGTGACCTCGGCGTGGTTAGCCAAGTCAGCGCTAGTGGGTCTTACGTCTGTGCGATAACAGATATGGGATTGCTACACTGCTGGGGTAACAACAGGTATGGGCAGACAGATGTGCCAAGTGACCTCAGCATGGTTCGTCAAGTTAGCACAGGTTGGGCCCACATCTGTGCTATTACTGAGGCCGGATCATTACGCTGTTGGGGCAACAACGAGAATGGTCAGACGAGTATACCTAGTGGCATCAGTACAGTCAGTCAGGTGGGCGTTGGCGAGGAGCATACCTGTGCGCTGACGGACGTTGGGGCGCTGTACTGCTGGGGTGCCAACGGGAATGGACAGACAAATATACCCAGTGGCCTCGGCACGGTTAGCCAGGTCAGCACCGGTGGGTACCATACCTGTGCGGTGACGGAGGCAGGGGCGTTGCACTGTTGGGGTGACAACGAATATGGCCAGACAGATGTGCCGACAGCCCTTGGCACGGTCAGCCAAATCAGCGCCGGTGGGTATCATACTTGTGCGCGAACAGAGAGTGGAACGCTGCATTGCTGGGGTGCCAATGAGAGTGGACAGACGAACGTGCCCAGTGGCCTTGGCGCAGTCAGCCAAGTTAGTGCTGGTGGGTATCACACCTGTGCGCGAACAGATGGAGGGTCGTTGCGTTGCTGGGGCAACAACGAGAATGGGCAGGCGGATATACCCAGTGGCCTCGGCACGGTCAGCCACGTTAGTGCCACATGGAATAATACCTGTGCTATCACGGCAAATGGGACGCTGCACTGCTGGGGTGAAGACTTGTTTGGCCAAACCACCATCCCCCGCGATCCCCTGCGGGTGGTAACAGCCTCCGTGAGTGGCAGGGTTACGCTGAACAACACCGGCCTTGCCGGAGTAACCATCTCGGATGGCACGCGCACGGCGATTACGGATAGCAACGGCAACTATACGCTCAGTGGTCTGCCAGCAGGCAGCTACACCCTTACACCCACGCGCAGCGGCTACACTTTTAGCCCCACCAGTCGCAACGTGACGGTGAGTGGCAACCTCACAGGCCAAAACTTCACGGCCACGGAGCAACAAGCGGCTACCTATAGCGTGCGTGGACGCATCACCACCAATGATGGCACTGCTCTCGCCGGAGTGACCATCAGCGACGGCACGCGCACGACGACGAGTGATAGCAACGGCAACTACACGCTCAGTGGTCTGCCAGCAGGCAGCTACACCCTTACACCCACGCGCAGCGGCTACACTTTTAGCCCCACCAGTCGTAATGTGACCGTGAGTGGTAACCTTACAGGCCAGGACTTCACGGCCACGGAGCAACCGGCTGCTACTTATAGCGTGAGTGGCCGCATCACCACCAATAACGGCACTGCTCTCGCTGGAGTAATCGTTTCGGCAGGAGGACGCGCAGCCACAAGCGATGGAGCGGGGCGCTACCGCATCTCCGGGCTCGCCGCCGGAAACTATCGGCTTACCGCATCATTGAATGGCTACGGCTTTAGCCCTTCGAGCCGCAGTGTGGATGTTGCCGCTCCGGTGAGTGGACAGGATTTTGTGGCGACACGAATTGCCACGAGTGAAGCCTTCGACATCACCGTCTCCCTCTACAACAATCCGGTCGGGGCGCAGCGGATCCCCTACGAGGAGATGATGCGCTACTTTGCTGACGGCGTCTTTGAGATGTCGAATGGTGCCCACAAGTTGCGCACCGTGACCATCTACCCCAATGGAGGGCGTAGAGGACGTGCTGATGTGCAGTGGATCGCGAGCTGCTGGCCCAATGCCCATATTGCGGGCTATGGCAACGATGTTCTGCGGATTGAGATGTGCGATACGTTCAGTTGGGTGAACTTCCTTCAGGCGCACGAGGATGGTGGCTATGTTCTCGCTCACGAGTGGGGCCACTACTTCTATGCGCTTTATGATGAGTATCAAGCCAATCGGAATTGTGATCCGCAAAGGCCAAACAGTCCGTGCGTCAACGATACACCAGTTTCCGAATCGATTATGAATAGCCAGTGGGAAGCAACGGGCGGACACTTTGCGTGGCTCAATTTCTCGACTGCACTGAACAATACGCGCAATACCTCCCAACACCGCATGTACCGGGCGAGTGGTTGGGAGACGCTGGTGCGTTCACCAACACTTGATCCCCGCGATGGTGTCTTGCGCAACTACCCGCTGCGCCCCTACTTTCCAGCACTAGCAGGTGTTGCTCCGGCTGCTGGGCGCGCTCCGCGCATTGACCTCGTTCCTGGCCACACAGCCCGCAGTGAACTGAGCATCGTCTGGGCAGCAAGTAGTGCCAATCTAGGCGATACGAACAATGACATCGTTGCCAATGTGAGTCTCCTGGATGGTGGTGTGGTCAACTATCCCCACCCCATCCGCATGATTGCCTTAGCCCAACGTACGCGACCAATTGCGCGTGCCGTTGTGGAGGGAGAGTTACTTGCTCCCGATGGCTCGCGCACTCCCTTCACCTTGCGCGATGATGGAGTTGCACCCGATGCGACGGCCCACGATGGTATCTATTCTGCCGTCATCAACCACACCCAAGACGGAACCCATACCCTGCGTGTCCACTTTAGCAACCCCAACGGAAGCGCCGAAGAGATCTTCGACAGCGGGGTGGCAGTCTCACCCCCACCCGGTGTGACCGCACCACAACTACCAGCCCCACAGCCTATTGCCGCAGATTTTACGGCGGTAGCTGAAGTAGAGTTCACGGTCATGGGCACACAAGCCGATGACCATGGCGATACCGCGCAGACGGCGACAAATCTGCCGAGTAATAATGATGATCTAGCCGGTAAAATTGACCGCCCTGACGACCTCGATCTCTTCCGTATTACCGCGACGGAAGCGGGGCGTCTTGTGGTGCGTATCAGTGACCTTGCCTTTGGAATGCAGCCACGCGTACGCATCCTTGCCGCCGACGGCACTACCGAACGCGCCAACGTCACTTGGTCGGGAACAGGCCCCCTCGTAGCTGAAGTCCTTGTGCAGGCGGGTGACCTGATCTATGCCGAAGTGAGCCACGTCGATGCTAACGCCGTTGGCGGCATCTACAACATCAGCGTCGGATCGCCCCTTGAGGGGGAGAGCAGTCGTGACTATGGGGTCTACCTACCCCTCGTACGCCGATAGGTGGTTTACCAGCCGCAGTAAGCGGTGCGTGTAAGCCGGTACGTTCTGCGTAGAAGTTTACTGTGCCTGCTTAGAGGGGAGGGGTTTTCGGAGAGGGCTTCGGCCTCCCCCGAAAACTCCTCTCCTTTAAGATACTGCTGATTTATTCCCCTGGGATCGCGGGCCTCCGGCCCGCATGCGGGCGGGACGCCCGCGATCCCATGCCGTTAGCCGAATAAACCAGCAGTATCCTTTAAGAAGCGGCTACGCTTCCTTGATCTGCGCTGCCAGCACCCGCAGGTGCGCCGCCAGCGCCTGCCATGGTGTGCCGCGTTGCTGCTCGGCTTGGGCTGCGGCATCGATGAGTTGGTGGGCAAGGTCGGCGCACTGCGCGGGGTCGCCGCTGGCCAGCGCCTGTGCGGTGAGCTGGTCGGCGCGCTGGCGCGACTGGGCGAGTTGGATTGATCCTGCGACGAAGATCATGCCTGGCCCATCGGCGACGAGGCGCAGGGTGCGTCGCACCAGCGCCGCCGCGTTCGGGTCAATGCCCGCGGTGAGCGCCGCCGCGTCGCGTTCGCCGGCAGGAGGTGGCTCCTGGCCCAATACGTTTCGCATAAGCTCGCGCAAAGCCGCAAAGCCGCAAAGTCGTAAGGTGTTGGCGCATACCTACGCCAAAAACTCTGCGCCCTTGCGCCTTTGCGTCAAGAAATCCCTCTTACCTACAAGGACAATAGCGCGAAAGTAGCGCTGCTGTTTGATGACATGTTTTTTTACCGCAGAGGACGCAGAGGTGTGCAGAGGATGTTTTTGTGATCCCTCTGCGTGTCTCTGCGTCCTCTGCGGTAAAATACCAGAACACTTCATGCACAGACGAAAGAACATCGTAACAGCGTGACTTCTGCGGTATTGCTTAAAAGGTATTGGTTGCCTCGCCCTCAAGCTCTGCCAGCAGCGCCGCGACCCGCGCCCGCTCATCGTCGTCCAGAGGTTCTAGCGCTGCATTGAACGCGGCTTCGTCCTGCTGCTCAATGGCCGCACGCAGCGGTGCCGGTAGCTCGGCCAGCACCTGGGCTGGGGTGCGCCGTGCGCCGCGTTCGTAGGCGTCCACCAATGCCAGCACCCGTTCGATCAGGCTCGTATCCTGCGCGTCCAATCCGGCTACCAGGGTGTCACGGTCGCGCTCCCCTTGCCAAATGCGCTCGACCGGCCCACGCAGCATCCAGCCGCTTTGCTCCATCTGCGCAAGTGTCTGCACGACCCCGGCCCGTGGCCCTGCATAGCCTATCGCAACGCGGGCAATGTCGCGCAGCAGGGCCGCAAAGCGCTCACGCGGGTCGCGCTGCTGGGCCTCCTGGGCTGCAAGCATGGACAGGGCGTGAAGGTCGGCCAGGTCGGCGCGGGTGCGCTGCTGGGCCGCGTCGTCCAGGTTTGCGAGCGCCGCATTGAGCGCCGCCTGCTCACCCTGCTCCAGCGCCGCACGCACGGCGGAGGGCAGGCCCGCGACAATCGCCTCGGGGCTGCGGCGCTGCGCCCGCGCAATGGCCTGCTCCGCTGTCATGCGGAGCAACTCCGTGACGCGGGCACGCTCTTCGGACGGCAGGGCATCTATGGCATCTTGGAGGGCGCGTTCGTCGCCGTCGGCGAGGGCGGCCTGAATGGGCGTGGGGAGTTGTTGATTCGCGCCTGGTGGATCACTACCTGGTGCAGTGTCAGTCGGCGGCGCCGCGATGATCGCCAGCACCCGCCGGACGAGCGTAGCCGAGTTGGTATCAATCCCTGCGCTCAGCGTCTCTTCGTCGCGCTCCCCCGTCCAGATACGCTGCACCGCGTCGGTAAGCCTCCATCCGCCCTGCTCAAGCTGCGTGAGCGCCGCCACCACTTGGGCCCGTGGCCCCTCATCGCCCGTGGCCACGGCAGCAATGGCGCGCAGCAGCGGATCGAACTCACGCAGCACCGCGGCCATGTCCGGCCCGCCGCTGATGATCCCAGCCTCCTGAAGCCGCGCCACAATCGTGCTTGCCTCGTCCTCTGGCAGCGCTGCCAGGGCCGCATGGAGCGCCGCATTGCCGTGGGCCTCCAGCGCCTGGCGCACCGCATCGGGCAGGTCGTCGGGAAGCGTTGCCGTCGTCGGATGCTGCTCCGACAGCTTGCCGTGTTGCCGGAGGAGGGCGATGGCTTCGGCCATCATCGTGGCGCGAGAATGACCAATCGCCTGATGGAATGTCAGGCTCGCTTCAAGGTGCGGCAGCGCCTGAGCTACATCGCCCGCGCGAGCAAGGAGCAAACCAAGGTTCCACCCGGTCTCAGCCTCGCCTTGGCGGTCGCCGATGTCGCGGGCGATAGACAGAGCCTGCTGGGAGAACTCAATGGCTTGGCGGGCGTCGCCCATGGCCAAATACGCACGCCCCAGGTTGTCGAGGGCAGCACCTTCGTCGTGGCGGTCGCCGATCTCGCAGGCGATAGCCAGGGCCTGCTGGGAGAACTCAATGGCTTGGCGGGCGTCGCCCAAAACCAAATACGCATTCCCCAGGTTGCCGAGGGCAGCACCTTCGTCGTGGCGGTCGCCGATCTCGCAGGCGATAGCCAGGGCCTGCTGGGAGAACTCAATGGCTTGACGGGCGTCGCCCAAAACCAAATACGCATTCCCCAGGTTGCCGAGGGCGGTTCCCTCGCTGCGGCGGTCGCCAAGCTCGCGGGCTATGGTCAGTTGCTGTTGGTAAAGCTCGATGGCTCGGGTGTTTTTTTCTAATGCGACATAGGCTGTCCCTAAATTACCAAGGTCTTGTGCTTCAGTAAAACGATCTTCTGTTTCTTGGCTTATCAGCAGCGCTTTTTGGTGGTATTCTCTAGCTGTATCTGCATCCCCTATTGCAAAGTAGGCATTTCCTAAATTGCCAAGAGCAGCACCTTCTCCACGACGGTCAGCTATATCACTGTATATTGCGAGCGCTTGCTCGTGAAATTTAACCGCTTTACGAACATCTCCCAAGTTTTTATGAGCAGTTCCTAGGTTGCTAAGTGTATAACCTTCGCTGCGGCGGTCGCCAAGCTCACGAGCGATAACTAAATTCTGCTGATAGAATTCAATCGCTTGGCGTTCTTGCCCTAAGTCAGCATAAGCAGTACCAAGATTACCGAGAGTAGTTCCTTCTACCCGACGGTCACCCATCTCGCGTGCAATGAGCAACCTATCCTGGTAGTAGCCAATAGCCCTATTTGTATCACCCAACTGGGAATACGCAACTCCTAAGTTGCCTAAAGCATTACCTTCATCTCGACGCTCTCCAATATGACGCGCTATCGCTAGACTCTGCTCGTACAACGCAATGGCTTTGGGAGTGTCCCCTAAGTTAAGGTAGGCATTGCCCAGATTCCCGAGAGTACTGCCTTCCCCGCGCGTGCCGCCTGCTCTACTAGAAAGAGCTAGAGTTTGTTGGTAGAACTCGACGGCCTTTCGTGTCTCCCCCAAAAGGAGGTAAACATTGCCTAGATTGCCAAGAAGTGCGCCTTGCCCTTCATACTGACCAAGCCGTATCGCTGCGGCGATTGCAGCCTCCAGTTGATGGATACGCTCACCCCGCATATCATAGCGCAAGTCGCCGCTATGCGCCGTCGCATTAGCGTCGTCAAGCAGGAGTTCATCAATTTCCACGTCGCCGGAGTGGGCCTGGAGCCAGCGGCGGGCGGCGTCGAGGTTGGCCCGTTCGCGGTCGAAGCGTGCGAGGCCGACGCTGATGCTATCGCCGCCCGCGAGGAATTGTTGCTGCGCCTCCTCAGCAACCGCGATGTAGTGCCGGGCGTGGCGCAGGCGGGCCGTGCGTTCGTTGTCGCCCAGGTGGGCGAGGGCGAAGGCGCGTACCAATTCATGCAGGTCGTATCTGCCCTGCGCGAACTCGATCAGGCTGCGCCGGTAGAGTTGGCCAAGCTGTGTCTCCAGCGCCTCTTGTGCAACGCCATCCAGCACTGCGCCGACGGCGGGCAGGTCGAAGCTGGCGCCGAAGACGCCCAGGTGCGACAGGGTGTGTTGGAGGGTTGCGTCGAGCAGGTGGTAGCTCAGCGCGAGCGATGCCTCGACATCAAGCTCATGGTCGTCGGGATCGCGCAGCGCGGCGAGCCGTCGCTTTTCGTCGGCCAGCCGTGCTAGGTACGAAGCAACACCCAGCGTCTCGTCGTTGGCCAGCACGCCGCCGGCGATACGCAGTGCCAGCGGCAGCCGTCCGCAGGCGGTCGCAATCGCCGCCGCTTCGTCCGCGCTCAGGCGATCACAGATGGTGCGCAGCAGCGTCACGGCCTCTGTCGCGTGTAGGCGCTCTAGGTCAATGCGCCGCATGCCTGGCAGGGCGAAGCGCTGGCGGCTGGTGACCAGCAGCGCCGATCCCGTTGGCGGAAGCAGCGGTCGTATTTGTGCCGCGTCTTTCGCATCGTCGGCCAGGATGAGTACGCGCTTGCCCTTGAGCAGACTGCGGTAGACGGCCCCCAGGCTGGGCTCATCATCGGGGAGTTGCCCGTCGTGGAAGGCGCGGATGACGTTCTGAAGCGCCTGGGCCGCGCTGAGCGCCGCATCGCGCGAGCCCTGGAGGTTGAGGACGATCTGGGCGTCGGGGTAGCGCTCGATCAGCCGGTTGCCCACCACCAGCGCCAACTCAGACTTGCCGATGCCGCCCATGCCCGCGAGGCCGCTGATGGTCGCCCCGCCGCCACTGGCGAGCGCGGCGGTAAGCGCGGCGATCTCCTCCGTGCGGCCAACGAAGTCGGCTACGGGGGCGCGGAGTTGGTGCAACGTGCGCGGGGGTGCGGCGGTGGTGGTGCCATGCTCAGCCGGGAAACTCGCTGCCCGCAGGAGTTGATCGGTTTCGGTGGGGGAGAGGTGCAACTCTTTTTCGATACGCAACACCATGTCGTGCGTCTCAGGAAGATACTCACCGCGCACCCAGGCCCCGATGGTATTGCGATGAACACCCAGAGCCTGGGCTAGTTCGGCCTGTTTGATCGTTGCTCGGCTGAGAAAACCACGGAGGAGTTCGGCGAACGTGAAAGTATTCATGGCTGGCTGTTCCTGCTGCACAGGCCAACTGTGCAGGGCGTGGCTATGCTAGGAGGGACTAGTCAAGCGGTTATACAGACCGACCGGCGCCGGTAGTCACAACACATGAAGGACTACCCCATGATCACCATGCTACGCGAATTTACCCATGTTCTGCCCATCCTGCTGATTTTGCTCATCGCCCTACTGCTCCACTGGCCCTACCGCTGGGATCGTGCCTGGGACTTTCTGGGCCGCGAGGCGGGCGTACTTCAGGCGCTCCTCTACCGCTACGAATATGGCCCCGCCTACGACCGGCTCGCCTACGACGGCCTACGTCGGCTGCAATCCTGGCTGCTCATGCTGATCACCACGGTTGCCGGACGGTTCCAGCCCGAAGTGATCATCTGGCTGATCGAGGCCCTGCGTCGGCTCCTCGGCCTGTAGGCACCCGCTGTGGCGCCGGCGATGAACCGGCGTCACATATTCTACCCGGGCAAGCCTCTCCCGCAAGCGGGTTTATAGGCGGACAGAACATTCGCTCGGCAAGCCACGGATAGGTGATTGGGATGTCACCTGTCAGAGATCGGGCCATATGGTCAGAAAAGAATACCCATTGCGCTTATTATACGTGTGATGGGTATAAAATCGCAGTGGTTTCACAACGTATCACGCGCCTCTTTGTCCCTTCAAAGTTCTGTGCCTACGCCGCGATGAAAAGTGCTGTAACGATGGCTCTCCGACAAACTGCGAGGGCGAGAACCTGACGGCTCCCGCCCTCGTTGATCGCCAACGTTACGTAGCCAAATTAACGCGCAAGGTATAGGCAAGCCCCGTATCGTCGAACCAGTCGCTTTGGTTCCTCTATGGCCGTTGCGAGAGCCGCAAGTACAGGAACGATAATGATACTTATCGTTCCCGTGCTGCGCGGAAACGGCCTGTTTTTGGCGGTAGGGGAACGGTAAGATGTAGCAAATTGGCCCAAATGTGGTATCTTTGCGAGAACGATAAATCGAGTGATGAGTGGCGAGTGACAAGTGGCAAGCAGGGTATGCCACATAGCGATGAGGTCTGACGTGATGGGCTATGCGGCATGTTCAACGGTCATTGGGTATCCGTTCAGGGGGGAGAGACTCTTTTGTTTTACCGCGAAGTGAACGAAGTGCGCGAAGTACGCGAAGATCGGGCAATGGATGTGATCGGCATCGGGCTCTACGCGGTACAGGGCATGTTTTTCATCGCGCTGCTGTAGGTGGTGCTGCTCGTGATGGCGATCAACGGGCTACGCAGATGGCTGCGCGCCACATGGTCTCCAGTCTGCGGAAATCTCCGCAAATCTTGCGTCCAACGACCCGCGTTTGTGCCGGATGCTGAATCACAACGACAACATCTTTAGCAGCGAGGGAAGCGATGGACGGAATGGTTTGGGAACGTCTGAGCATGGCACAGGGAGGGGTACGAGGTTCGGGCGCTCAGGTAATTGCCACGTTCGTTGCGCTCGGCATGGCTAGTGGACTGCTCGGCGTGGCACTGCCAGGGATTGAGCAACATTTCACGATCCCCCACCACATGACAGGTTCGCTCTTCACGGGTATGACAGCAGGATTTGTTCTCGGGAGCTCCAGCACTGCTTGGGTTATCCGCCGACTTGGACTGAGACGAACACTCACCCTGAGTCTCCTGCTGCTCGCTTTCAGCCTAGTGAGCGCGGCCACTGCTCCTTCATGGCTGCTCCTGGTGGTCTCACTGACGATCCACGGCATAGCTGCAGGATCTGTCGGGACGGGGGTGAACAGCTACGCCGTGGCATGCTTTCCCCCTTCTTTGTTCAGTTGGCTGCACGCCAGCTTTGGTATCGGCATGGCTGCGAGTGCAGCAACCCTTAGCACAATGCTTGGAGGTGGTTTCTCCTGGCACTACGGGTATTTCGCTATCGCCCTGCTGATTGCCGCGCTCACGTTCTGGCTCTGCGTGGCGCGTTGGCTACCGGAAGCTTTTCTTAGTGATGGGATCACGGTGTGTCCATCACCGCTTACTGTAACCCTTCACCAAAAGCTTGCCTGGCTGCTTGGCGGCATCATCAGCCTAGCGGCCATAGAAGGTGTCGTAGGGGTCTGGGCAGCGAGCGTACTCATTGGGCGCGGACTCTCGTCTGATGTAGCAGGCACCGGAGCCGCTATTTACTGGACGGCCTTTACCGCAGGGCGGCTCTTGATTGGAGGTCTGGTCAGATTCGTCGCACCCCAACAGATCATCCGTGTGAGCGCATGGATCCTGCTCGCGGGAATGGTGATCTTCATGTATGCTAGTTCTATCAGTGGAAGTTGGATCGGGTTAGCAATTGCCGGAATGGCGGTTGCTCCGCTCTTCCCGCTGATTCTGGCCTATGCTGCCGAACGACTTGGCCCATCACGAGCAAGTCAACTCACGGCAGCATACTCCGTCAGCAGCAATCTCAGCCAGACGGCGCTCTCGTCGCTGGCGGGGGTAGTGGCATCCATCTGGGGAACCGGGGCCATCGCACTGTATCTCGTAATTGTCGGGATAGGCCTGGTTGCATTGACCGAAATGACGTTACCAGCGGCTCGTCAACATCAGGAACCCTGATGCTCCATCATATGATCATATGACCTGCACACAGCGCGGAGACAACCATGAGATCCTTAAAGTTTGGTCGTCTGCTGAATGGAGCTATCTGCTTTCTCGCGCGGTACGAAGAGCAAAACGTGTCGGTCATCCTGGCGGGGTTAGCCGAAGTCCTCAAGACTTCCGACTCCACCATTGAGCGCTGGAAAAACGAAGGCTACGTTCCTGATCCTGATTCCATACGCCTTCTAGCAGAGGAACTGACTCGGCGTACTCCCCTTGGACGTGAGTGGTTGCGTGCGTTGCTGAGCGCGGCGCGCTGCCAGGAGAGTGAGGCGGTATACCTTATCGAGCGGCTTTGTCCCGCTGAGCAGGGTGCCGCCCCTCTGCCTCATTATTCGCGTGCTGATCTGCCTCCTGCGGAGTATGCAGCGTTCGTCATGCGTTCAGAGGTTTTTGCCCAGGTGAAACATGCCCTCTGCCAAGATCTTCCCGCCGTTGTGATTGTTGGCATGGGCGGCAACGGGAAGAGCAGCCTGGCCCGCGAGGTAGCGCTCCACGCCATGAATGGGTATGAGGGTAGTCCGCCCTTTGCGTTTGTCGCCTGGGTGAGCGATAAGGTGCGCCCCGGCGGAACCCACCTCGCCACCGTTCTCGACAGCATCGCACGACGCCTGAGCTATCCCGCCTACGTGGATCTGCCCCTCTACACCAAACGTGAACGCATCACTGAGCTGTTACGGATGCATCGGCTCCTGCTGGTACTCGATAATGCGGAAACGATCAACGATAGTGAACTGCTCACTTGGCTGAACCAGATACCACCCCCGAGCAAAGTGCTCGTCACCACACGGCTTGTCCCCGAACACCTGCACGGCGCCATCGTCGAACTGCACGGTATGACCAGCGCAGAGGTTTACGAACTGGTTCAACAACGTCTGCGTATGATGGGCCTTGGTGCCCTAGAACCGCATCCGGGGGATCTCGCGGCGCTGATCCGCGTAACGCACGGCAACCCCAAAGCCATCGCAATGGCACTCGGCTTGATGAAGGTAGAGGGTCGCACCCTGGAGGAGGCCACGGCCAGCCTTGCGGCACACGAGGACATTTTTGACGATTTGTTTGTGCGTTTTTGGGGCATGCTGAATAGTGCAGCGCGCCGATTGCTGCTCGTCGCCCCATTCTTTCCAGAAAGTGCCAGTATGGAAGCACTGGGCGCCAGTGCCAACGTAGGAGGCCAGGAGCTCCGCCGTGCGATCCACCACCTGACCGAAATCTCCCTGCTGGATGTTGCGCGTGAGCAGATCTCTCGCCCGCCACGCTACGCGCTCCACCCCCTTGTGCGGGCCTTCGCGCTCGCCCAGCTTCACAAAGATGAAGCGCTTGAAATCGAGCTCAGGTTGCGCTGGCGAGATTTCTTGCGCCTCTTCATTCATCAGCATATTGTCCGGCCAGAGCCAGCCGCGCTCTACTGGCAGACGATCTCGGTCGCCGATATGTCACCGCTTGATCCTGAGCAGGCCAACCTCTTCGCCGTGCTGGAATGGGCTGACCACGCGGATGAGCGGGGTACGATCATCGAGTTTATGCTGCTGCTGGTTCATTACATGGAGCGCCGAGCGCTCTATAACCTACGGGAGCAGTACGGGCGACGAGCCATTGCGGCGGCATTGGCTGACACACGAACGGCAGATGCAGCGATTCTGAGCATTGATGCTCTCGGCTGGCTGTTTTTCGAGCAGGACAGGCTTGACGAAGCGGCAGAGGTTATTGAGAAAGGGTTAGCACTCGCCGCGCAGCTCCCACAGGACGATGCTCAGCGGCAAGATCTCGAAGCGCTCGGTGAGACCTTCCTGGGACGGGTGGCGATCCATCGTGGGGATGTGGCGAAGGCGATGGAGCATAATGAGCGTGCGCTGTGCATCAACTGTACATCCGTCGTCCGCTCCCGCGTACTCTGGTTTGCGGGTGAGCTCATGTACTTTCAGCGCCGCTATGTGGAGACGTTGGATTTCTATCACCAGTCCGACCTGGAAGCCCTACGCTATGGCGGAGAATCGCTACGCAGCTTAGCCGGAACTGTCGGTATGGTGTATATCGCGATGAAGGATATCGATCAGGCTGAGCAGGTACTACGCGCATTCCTGTTGGAGATCCCTTCAGAACTTGCTGTCCAGCGGGTCTATGCGGTCTACGGGCTCGCCTTCGTTGCATTCGCTCGTGGTGATCACGATCAGGCGCTGCACCTGGCGGAGGAGGCGCGCGACATTATTCAGCGCCTACGCATCAAGCACCGGCTGGAGGCACACATTGAGCGACTCATCACCGCTATTATTGGTGCTGATCAGCAGGAACCTTCCCTACTTAATGAGCCCATGCTACTTGTCTGGTAGGGGCCACCTCATTACTTCAGTAAAATTGTGCGTTAAGAGATGGTTTCGCCTTGCAGTGATCTGCTTTACCGTTTGCGGGGAGGACGCGGAGGGCGTAGCCCTCCGCGTCCTCCCCGCTGGGATGGGGGCTTGTGGGGGCCAAGCCCCCTCAAAGGGTTTCACCTGTTTTGGGAAGGGCTTCCCAATGCGGTAAAACGCCTCATGGGTGCGTGCCAACACGTAAATTGCATTGGGACGGGCCAAACCGGGGCTGCGTACCGCAAAAAGCGGCAGTTTACCTCCATTTGGTGAAACCCTTTGAAGGCCAAGCCCCCGCGCTCCCAGTGCGGCAAACGGTAAAGTCGCTACGAACCATTCTAACAAAAGAATCTTGAAGGGGAAGGGTTCGGGGATGGCTTGGCCCTCCCCTAAAACCCCACCCACCATTCCTGTTGTTTCTCGAACGTCCATACAAGTGGGATGTAGATCCTGAAGATGGGGCCGACGGTTATGGTGACCTTTGCGGTGCTGTTCCCTCCGTTACCATCATTGATTCGGTACGTAAAGCTATCGGTGCCGCTAAAGCCTGGCGCGGGGAGATAACGGATCTCTGTGCCGGTGTTTATGGCCACGCCGTGAAGCGGTGTTCCAATCTGCTCAATCACCAAGATGTCCCCGTCTACGTCGGTATCGTTGTCTAGCGCGGCGACGATCACCTCTGTGTGCGGAGAGGTCAGTGCCACATCGTCAACAGCGACCGGCGCATTGTTCACGGGTTCCACCGTGAGCATGAACGATGTGCTTACGAGTGTGATCCCGTCGCTCACCGTCAAGGTGATGATTGTCGTCCCCCATTGATCCGGGGCCGGCGTGATGATGATGGTGCGCTCGCCCTCCTCGCCGCTGATGCGAATGCCAGTGTCAGGCACGAGCGTTGGGTCAGCCGCCGTGCCGGACAGGGTGAGCTCGGAGGCGGGGCTTTCGCCATCGGCGACAACGACGCGGAACGGCGCGGTTGGCACATTCTCTTGGGTGAATTGCGGGGCAACTGCAGAAACACTGGGCGCTCCCAGGATTGTAGCGACCCGCACAGTGGCGGTTGCCTCCCCACCTTGTCCGTCACGTACCGTGTATGTAAAGCTATCATCGCCAGCGTAGTCCCGGTGCGAAGTGTAGGTGACCATTGTGGTGGTGAACGTAACGACACCGTGCGTCGGTTGGGAGACGCGCATGATCGCTAGGCTATCGCCATCAACATCGTAGTCGTTGCCTAACACGGGTAGCACGATTGCCCGGCCCGTTGCCCCTGTCCCCTGATCGTCAACAGCGACCGGCGCATCGTTCACGGGTTCCACCGTGAGCATGAACGATGTGCTTACGGGTGTGATCCCGTCGCTCACCGTCAGGGTGATGGTTGTCGTTCCCCATTGATCCGGGGCCGGCGTGATGATGATGGTGCGCTCGTCCTCATCGCCGCTGATACGAATGCCAGTGTCAGGCACGAGCGTCGGGTCAGCCGCCGTGCCGGACAGGGTGAGTTCGGCAGCGGGGCTTTCGCTATCGGCGACGATGACGCGGAATGGTGACGTTGGTACGTCCTCTTGGGTGAACTGCGGGGCGACCGCAGAAACACTGGGCGCTCCCAGGATTGTAGCGACCCGCACAGTGGCGGTTGCCTCCCCACCTTGTCCGTCACGTACCGTGTATGTAAAGCTATCATCGCCAGCGTAGTCCCGGTGCGAAGTGTAGGTGACCATTGTGGTGGTGAACGTAACGACACCGTGCGTCGGTTGGGAGACGCGCATGATCGCTAGGCTATCGCCATCAACATCGTAGTCGTTGCCTAACACGGGTAGCACGATTGCCCGGCCCGTTGCCCCTGTCCCCTGATCGTCAACAGCGATTGGGGCATCATTGACTGGATGGATGGTCAGGGTAAACGAGGTGCTGCTGACGGATGTTCCATCGGTAACGGTCACCGTGATCGTCGTCTGTCCGAATTGATTGGCCTCTGGCGTCAATGTCAGCAAGCGCTCTGCCCCGTCGCCGCTCATCACGATGGCGTCATCCGGCACCAGCGTCTGATCTGAGGAAAGGGCGCTGATTATGAGATTGGCCGCTGCTACCTCCTCATCGCCAATCAACACCGGAATCGGGCCTACTGGCGTATCCTCGTCGGTCTCCTGATCGGCGATGGTGGCGATGGTGGGAGCATCATCATAGTCCGAAACGGTGATTGTGAAGCGCTGGATGGACTGGGCATCCGCGTCGTCGCGCACCTCAAGTACGACGCTGTGCATTCCGACATCTGACACTACAGGCGTGCCGGTGAGTGAGGCTGTCCCGTCGCCGTTATCGGTGAGCGTCAGCCACAGAGGTAGGGACAGGGCAGCGAACCGCAACCGATCCTGGCTGTTGAGGTCACTTGCCCGCACCAAGTAGTGGTACGACGCGTCCTCCGTGCCGCTGGTGAGCGGCTCGCTGGTGAAGGTGGGTACGAAATTGTGCGTAACAAGACGCAGTGTATAGCTCCCACCGAGCGTCCCGGCGATCAGTTCGGATTGCTCGCCCCAGCGGTCTTCATAACGGCCAGCGGTCTGCTCGATCAGGCGAACTTCTGCCTGTGCGGCTAGATCCGGGGCAATGAACTGGACACATACCTCAACCTGAGCCGCATCTTGGTCGCCTACTGCTCCTGCTGGAACAAGATCGGGGAGTGCCCAGGTGATCACGCCTCCGTTCACGCTCAGCGGCTCTGGCCGGATTGTCGTGATAGCCAATTCTGCGACATTGACCGTTGTGCTTACGACCGGGTTTGCCGCCACATAGTTGCCACTGTTGCGGAACGCGATCCCCACACAACTGTCAACCTGCTCGCCAGCCGCCGGGCTGATGCTGCTCCCACCGAGGTGCGGCGCACTGCTACTCTTCAGAATATACGTGTTTGTGAGTACGGGGCCACGGGCAATTACACTGGTCGAGTTGCCCGTAGCGGCCCTGTCATGCCCGAAGTCGTCGCGGTAGGCGACGCGCGGGCCATAGTTGACAAGCCGATTGCCGGGAGCGAGCGGATCTACCTGGCTCCGAATAAGTACGTACACCTCGTCCCGGATGGCGGCCCCCTCAATTATGGGTAGCGTCTGCCAGGAGTCGGGGAGTGTGTAGGTAATCTGGCGTTGCTCCGCGCCCGGGGCTACCTCATCCGTAAGGCTGACTTGTTGGCCAAGTCCGTTGAAGAAGGTGTCACGCTCAGCAACCGTGGTGAGTGCCTGGAAGTCGGCGAACTGCTCCTTTGTCAGCCAATTTGCGCTGAGCGGTGTGGCGTAGAGCGGCGAGCTATCGTGGATCGTGAGCGCATGGGCGTGGCCCAACACCTGCTGCACGTTGGAGCCTACGCCCACCTGTGCCGTTGGCAGCGGAAGGGTTGCGGCATCCGGCACATTTCTGCCCGTTAAGGCAAAGGTGATCGGGTACAGGCGACCGGGGGGAACATCGTCGGCGACGCTCACTTGGTAGATGTACACGCCGCGCGCAACGTCGGGGATGGTTGTGGCCCAGAGGTAGGGCGCGTCGGCGACATCCGGAGGTGCTTCCCCAGCGGTGAAGAGCGGCGTTAGGGTGAACCCTTCTGGCGCGGTCGGGGTGACGGCGAGGTCATCCCAACTCAGGCCGGTGTTGTTCACGAGTTCCAGCGTCAGCAGCGTCATTCCGCCGGGGGGCACGCTCCCGAAGAAGAGTTGAGCCCCCTGGCTGCCGCCCACGCGCACGGTCGCGGCGCTATCACCTGCGCCGACGCTATCGATGTATACCTCCTCTGTAAAGCGCTGCACGTCCGCCGTGCTGTTCACCCGAATCGCCTCATAGATCTGCCCGCCGTGGCGACTGATATCGGCATCGGCGAGCCACTTCTCAGTTGTGAGGTCAGCCTTGTAGCCCTGCTCGACCCGTGCGTGGGTGAGGGCGGTGTCGAATTGCCCCAGACCTCCGTGGACATCCGGAGTGGCGATCCGTGCTCCGCCGTCAACCAGGAAGGCACCTTCGCGCACCGAGGCTTCGTATGGGCGTACCCGTGCCATCAGCGTGATCGTCTCGGGTACGTCTGAGTCCAGGGGGCCTTGGAAATTGAACAGAGTGAAGGCCGACACACGCATGGTGTGCTCATCCAGCAGGCCAAACCGCCCGCTGCTCGACTCCCAGCGCACAAACTCAATATCGTAACCGAGTCCACGGGGCAGCAGTTGCTGGATGATCATCTGCTCGGAGCTGACGGTACGGTTGAGGCTCAGGGCTTTCAGCGTGATGCTGAGCGTTACGGCTTCGGAGGCGTCGATGTCGAAGATGCGCTGGCCATCAGCATCGGTTAGTCCGTAGGTGGACTGCATGCGGGTGGAGACATCGCCGAGGCCGCGGGCGAAGGGCGCGATGGTGAGGAACGAGCTGCGAACCGTTTCGGTGACCGTGTGGTCACGCCCCCACAGGTCAGTGTAGGCCAGGTGCGAAACCCCTGGCGCAACCGGGTTGTTGAGGGTAACGCTGGCGCTGAGGTGCTCCGTAAAGGGGATGGGCGACTGTCCCGCCGCCGTGTAGGCGACGGCGCCACCGCCCTCGACCACGAGGGTATCCAGCACCGGCTCGGTACTCACCGAGACGCCGCGCTCGAACAGTTCGCGGGTGTGAACCAGGTAGCGAATGGCGGGCTCGCGCTGGTCGTAGGGCAGCAGCGTGCCAAGCTCAAAGCTCAGCGGGAGGCCGGGGACGAGCAGGTCGCCATGGTCAGGCTCCTGAATGACGAATGAGCGATACTCCCGTGGGATAAAGACGTAGGTACGCTGGGGGTTCGGGATGCGTACCCATGTCTGCCCGTCCCACTGATCGAGGCCGAAGGCCCAGTCCGCATCGGTGGCGCCCTGGGGCCGCAGGTAGTCACGGTCAGCGTAACCCATCACGGTGTTGGCCACAAAGACGTGGGTTTCGACCGTGTCGGTATACACGATTGGCCGGTACCATCCGAAGTGCTTGATCGCTGCGAAATTGGTCTGATCGGCAGCATCACGGACGATGTCGATGAGCGGGATGGTGGTGGAGTAGGTGACATTATTGGCCCGCGTATCGAGCTTGTTCTCAAGATCCTCACGCACATGGCGGTACGCGCCCTCCGGCGGCAGCGGATAGATCTGATCCGGTTCGTCGGTGGGGTTGTGGGCGATGAAGGCGGCGCTCTGTGCCCGCAGGGTAGCGGGGGTGCGTTCCGCTGAGGCGACGACGCCCGCGCCATCGTCGTAGACGAGCGCCGCCTCGCTGATGGTGACCAGCCCCGGCTTCAAGGTGTCGGTGGCCACATTTGCGGCGCGTAGTTCCAGGGAGTGCGGCCCGGGGGGAAGGGTGTCGGCTGTCCATGTCACCGTGGTGCCACTGATGGTCGCCGTCGCGGTGACGCTGCCGGTGCTGACGATAGGGTCGGCAAGGAGCGTGAAGCCAGCGCTGATAACCTCCGTGTAGGTGAAGGCCGCAGTAGCCGAGGGGCTGTAGTTCGTCACCGTCGTGCGGACGATCACGGGCACATCGGGCTCGAAGCCGGGTACCACATCGGGCGGGACACCCGGGAGAAACTGCTGCTGCACCTCGACGGCGGCGGCGACGGGCGCGGCAGCCGCAGTGAACAGCGCGTGGTAGAGCAGGCCGTAGGCCGCCTCAGAGTCCGGATGGCCCCCGATGAGGATCACGCCGCCTGCCCCGATCCGTCTGAGGGCGATAGCCGCATCGCCCGTGTCAGTGTAGTTGGCAACGAGAACGAGGTCGGCGGCGGGAAGGGCAAAGTGCGGCGTATCGCTGTAGCGGGTCAGGGTGAGGTCAGTTGGCCAGTTGAGCGACAGAAGGGTATCGGTGGTGACCGCAGTGAGCGGCGCCGTGCCAGGGGCAGGCGATCCAGCGATCACCGTGCCAGTGGAGATAAGGCCGCTCGCCTCGGCGAGCAGCGCGGCATCGCCCTCAAAGACAAACCAGTGGCCCGCAGCCGCCTGCGTCGGCAGATCCGCGCCTGAGGACTGGAGGCGGGCAAGCACATCGGGGGTGACGCCCGCAGGGAAGAAGATCACGTCGGCGGTCGGGTCGGCGGCGAGCCCGGCCTCGTCAACAAGGGGCCACTGCGGGAGGCTGGGGTAGGTCTCCAGCGTCCGGCGCAGGTCGGGCAGCGTCCAGGAGGCACGCTCATCGGCACTACTGCTATCAAAGAGCGCGACGGCCTGCGCGTTCAGCACATAGGCCGGGGGCAGCGTGAGCGCGCCGCTCTGCACGAACTTCGTGAAACTGCCGCCACTGTCACCCTCAAGGATCACCGTACCCGCCGGGTAGTTCGTAGGCGCGCCGCCCTCAGGCGTGAGCGTGAAGGGGGCCATGGCCAGCAGGGGCTGCCGCCCGGTCGCGAGGGCGCGCAGGATGGTGCTGTAGGCGGCGCGGCGATCGGCCTGTGAGGCATCGAGCGGAATAATCGTGTGGACGCTCAGATCCAAGGTAACTGTCAGCACATGGCTCTGCTCGATATTGCCGGCGGCGTCAACGGCGCGGTACTCAAGCACGTTGGGGCCATCCTGGACGACCGTGAGCGGTTGCCCAGGATCGCTAAGCGCCCATGAGCCACCATTCAGGCGGTATTCGACGCGGGCCAGGCCGGACGGGCCGCTATCGGTGCCAGATAGCGTGATCGTAACGGGCTGAGTGTAGCTGTCGCCGGGCTGGGGCAATGGCGCGAGGGCCGCAGAACTCAGCGGGGGCTCGGCGTCAATACGCACCAGGCGCTCGCGTGTGAGTTCGCCGTTGCCCGCCCAATCCACAGCACGATAGGCCACGAGGGTGTCGTGGCCGACGGTGAAGGGCTGGACATAGCGGAGCCACGGCCCGCCGTCGAGACTGTACTCTTGGTACTCCATGCCGGTCAGCGCGTCCACGGCACTGAGGGTCACCGTAACCGGATCGGTGCGGCGCCAGCCATCGAGACCGGGGCGCCCAGCGAGGCTGAGCCGCGAAGTGGGCGGCTGGTCATCAAAAGGAATTGGCGTACTAGAGCCAAGGGTAAAGGTGTACTCCTGCATATGGTTGTGCAGGTAGTCGGAGATGTAGCCGTTCTTGGCATTGTCGAGTGCCCGATAAAAGTTTTGCGCCGAGAACGAAAGCACGT
The DNA here is from genome assembly GCA_003934145.1 of Candidatus Viridilinea halotolerans. Lineage (GTDB taxonomy): Bacteria > Chloroflexota > Chloroflexia > Chloroflexales > Chloroflexaceae > Viridilinea > Viridilinea halotolerans. The sequence continues at coordinate 20,342 of RSAS01000338.1, forward strand.
TGCTTGTCTGACCATTAGCCTCAGCATGTATATTCACTGTAGTTGACGGGTGCCAGGGGATGATTTGGGTGCCAAAGAGCAGGGTACTATCGTAGGCATCTAGCTCATAACGATAATTGCTTGCCACCAGTGGCTCCGGGAAGGTGACATCGACAACAAACTTTGAGGCGGGTACCGGAACACCAGACTCATCTTGTAGATGCACCAGCAGATGGGCTTGCGCTAACGGAGGATTAACTGTTCTTTTCGTAGCACAAATCTCTGTAAAAGGTATCTTGTGGCACTTCCCGCCATAGCCCAGTTCCTCGCCACTGTCATGCCACTGATTGCCGTTGGTATCCAAGAAGAATCCATGGTTTTTGAAAATTTCGTCGATGGACGTATGCTCTTCCTGGCTAAACCCAAAGTCGCCATCCTTTAGTCTACGGTAGAGGTCGTAGACGTTGTTAATACGGTCTTCCGAATTAATAATGATACTGCCTAGTGTGCCCAGACTGAGCTGAATATTGTCAGCGAATTCTCTGAAATCGCACTCATGATTGTTATTCAAATGACACACACTATCTTTATCATTCTTGCCGTCGTATAAATCCCAGAGTACTCCGGCGACCGCAAACTCTTCAAGGGATGTACCGTCATAATTGCTCCATATGCCGTAAGGGTTCTCTAACATATCTAGCCCGATATCAGAGCAGCGCGTGCCATAGCCTTGCTCAAGATAGATAACGCAAGGCCAGAACGTCGCATACCCCTCGGCCCATGAGTCATCCGTGCTCCAGTTATCAAACCCTCCGTGATTATTGCCCGGCTTGAACCATACATTCGGCATGCCTATGCTATGAGTCATAATCGCATGAGAAATTTCGTGCCATTCAAGATAAGGATGTTTATCATTAGTATTATCGGAATACATACTACCAACTATATATATTTCAGAAGAATTATTACCTTTATATTTATGAACTGGCATGCCACGCTTAGTATGAGCATAGGTACTTATAAAGAGATTCGGTCGAACACCGAAATAATCATCAAAAAAATACACTCCCTGAAGGCTGTGATAATATACAAGAGCAAGATCCTTGAGACGATCAGCAGGTACACCATCGGCTGAGAGGAAAGCAGTTCGGCTCATGTTGATATCGACAACATTGCCATCAGGGCGAATGGTGAAGGGGCGCTTAACCGTAGTCATCTGACCGGGCTGACGGGTATCACCATTACCCCCATAGCGGATCTCTAGCTTTTGGTCGCTATCGCGTTCAAACTTCACGCGAACCTCATAGGCACCCTGCCCCGTCGGAACATTGTCAAATCGATATTCACCGGCGCTATTTGTGCTCGTCACAAACTGTTGCGATCCGGCGCTTAGTTCGACTCTCAGTTCTGCGAGAGGCGCGTCCGCAACATGGGCACGCGATGTTCGTTCGATTCCATCGGAAACACGACCGCGCACAAAGGTATACGCCGGAACTTCGCCTCCGTTGCTACCTGAACAGTACGAGGGTGTGGCATCAAGCGGGTGTGACCAACCAGGCTCACCAAATGGGCCGTAGCTTTGAAAGGTGAGCGCATCGATGACGATTCGGCCGTCCGGCGGATAGTGGGAAGTTCGTTCTACTCGATTATTAACGATTCGCTCGGCCTTAATGTCGAGAGTAATCCGATACTCGCTCTCGACACCGATCCAGAAGATCGTGCTAGCCTGAAAGTACCGCTTGCCATTCGCGAATCCCGTTTCCTCAGTAGTAATAAAACCGTCACTAATGCGCATACTGCCACTCGATAGTGAGTTAAAGACGGAACTGCGGATCTCCTCCTGGGCATTCGGTCTTCCAGGCGCAATTTCTACGGCGTAGGAAACCTGGAGCAGCCCCGTACCTGCACCGTTACCAGTAAAACGTACCTGAACATCTGAAATCTCCGGAAAATAGGTGTGTGCCTCATACCCACCACCGTTGGACGCGATAAATCCGCGCTCGAAGTTACTGACAGGCGAGCTTGCAAAATTCTGGTAATGCGGCGGTGCCGAAGGCTCCTCATCGGAGACCGGGCCTCCATACCACCCCCCTGGCCCTCCTATGTCCATGTACGTGTCGAGAATTTGCCCCTTGACCTGATACGCGCCGCAGCCTGCGGTGAAGTTGTGGTTATAGATAATCACCGACCCCGGGTCGCCGTTGCCGCCGGTGAAGCCCTGGGTGAGGTAGCCGCCCCAGAGGTGAACGAGGTCAGGGTCGGGATCGCCAACACGGGCGTGGCCGCCGTTGCGTTTGTAGGCGTCAATGAAGGCTTGGGCGCTTACGCCCTCGGGGTAACTAACCCCTGCAGCCAGTTCACCGACCCCATAGACAAGCTCATAGCTCGCCATCTGCTTAGGATCGGGAAGATCGGCTGAAGCGTTCGTATCTACGCTGCATGGGCCAAGATCGGGGGTAACCTTGCGCACCGCAACTTGCAGACTAGCCCGGTGGAGTCCCTGGTCGGCACCCTGGGGCCGCTCGATCGCAAAACTCAGCGTCTCTTCGTACTGGCCTGCGCTGCCATAGTGCTTGATCGTGCATGCCAGATTACCCGTGCCCGCCTGAATGCCGTCCTCGTCGCGCCAGTTGTAGAGCGTCTCGATGCGGTAGTCACCCGCGTCATCAATCGAGAGGCTGGCCTTCACCTCAACCGTGGTCGGCTGATCTGGCAACGGCACCGCAGGCCCCTCGGTTATGACGGTCAACCCAGTAACTTCGGCCTCACCCATGAGGGGGGCCGCCTGAACTGCGGGGATCGCGAACGTGGCGGGGTAGAGCAGACCAAAGAGGATGAGGAACGTTGCAACGAGATGGCTGAGGCGGGAGGATGTGCGGCGCATCGAAAATCCTTACTATGATGGTAAGTTAAAACATGTGAATATGGCTTAACCTGAGCCAGTGGTGCGACGAAAGATCGTAATAGCTACCAACAGCGTCAAGGTCACCAGAAGTCGCAGACGTTTGGCTCCACCCACGGGAATGGCCTCGGTTTAGCTCAGTTTGAGATGTGCTTTACAGTCTTATATGCCACATGGCATAAGAGAACAGAAAGCCGCTAAGAGAAACATGTAAACCGTAACAAAAGCGTGTTTAATTACGCTGTAGATATTTTGCGCTAAGGCTATAGTACTATGTACTGTAAGATGAAGTGATAGTCCGTTAGTCCTGAGAAAGAATAGTACTACACCTTGTGCGACATGCAAGAAGGGCGCAGCCACTTGCTCCCCCGTTTGTAGTAGGGGCTTCAGCCCCGTATGGGCATGTAACGGGGCTAAAGCCCCTACTACGAACCAGGGGGCTTCAGCCCCGTATGGGCATGTAACGGGGCTAAAGCCCCTACTACGAACCA
>RSAS01000179.1:0-3908 GCA_003934145.1 Candidatus Viridilinea halotolerans
CGTAGTGCTTGGCTGCCAACGAGGAGACGAAGGGGTGAGGGGAGCGTGGGCCGCACAGGATACGCGGGGCACGCGGGCCGCACTGGGTTCGCCCGGTCGTCGGTTGCTCAAGCCCAGACACGCCACCAAGGAGCGTCGCTCACCGTGGGAACGGGGCGCAAGGATTGTAGCATAGAAAGGCCAAGGGTGTGCGAGAGAACCATGTTCCCTCGCACACCCTTGACATGCTATCGTGAAAGGAGAGGGGTTCGGGGAGGGCGAAGCCCATACGCATTACGTTTAGGGCTGCTGCCCTCAAAACCCGCCTTGGGGCGACGCCCCAAACCCCATTTTTTGTTAGCGCGAAGAAGCCCTGGGCCAAACCTGGGAGCGAGGGCGTCCCGCCCTCGTTTCGGCATACGAGGGCGGGACGCCCTCGCTCCGGCTAGATAGCGAACCCAAAGCTTTTTCGCGCTAACCATTTTTTTGCTCCGTGTTGGCGGCTTCGCCGCCAACACGGAGCAAAAAGAGATCTTTTGGGGGAGGCGAAGCCTCCCTCAAGCCCCCACCGGGAGCTTAACTTAATGCCTTTCGTCTATAATAGCTTGAAAGGTAGCGGCTATTGCTTGGTTGTGTGCGTAGATGCGCCGTGAGAATGATGATCAATGGGTATCACTATGGCTGACGATCTGGTAAGCAAAGTGCAGAGCATGCAGAATCTGCGCGCCGATTTTGGTGAGAAGTGGTATGCCCAGGGGTTGGCTCGTTTGCGTGAGCAGTTTGGCGCTGAACAGGTGGATGCGTTGCTCGCTGTGCCGCCTACGCCACCACGCTCCGACGGGATTGCGATCACTATCTCAACTGAGCAGGGCACGATCAAGGATGCGCCGGTGAACGTGGTTGGCCACGCCGCGCAGGTTACCTTTGCGCCGCCCGCTGACCCGGCTGTGGCGCGGGGGGAGGCGGCGCTTGATGCCTATTTGCGGCGGACGCTGGCGGAGTGTAATGCGCTGCCGCTTGGGCAGATTGATCGTACTGATGCGGATCATGTGCGCCCGCTTCAGTTGGCGCAGCTCTATATTCGTCTGCATACGACGCGCCGTGTGCCGTTGAGCGATGCGGAGCTTGCGGCGCTGTCAGCGGAGGATCGCGAGCGGATGCGCGTTACGGATCGCGGCGGTGACGAGCGCCCGACGCGACCGTTGGCTGCGGTTGAGGCGTTGGGGCGCTCTGCGGCGGCCTTGGATGGCGCTGCGCCGATGCGCTTGATGCTGCTGGGTGCGCCGGGCAGCGGCAAGAGTACGCTGGTGAGCCATCTGGCGCTCTGTTTGGCCGGGGCGGTGTTGGCTGAGCGCCGCGTTGTCACTCCCGCGCCCCAGGGTGGTTGGCTGGCCTGTCTGCCCGGCTGGCCCTACGGCTGCCTGATTCCTGTGCGTATGACATTGCGCGATCTCGCTGCCTTTGCGCCGCTGGCGAGCGCTCCACGGGGGACGTTGCGTCTGTTTGAGCAGTTTCTCGCGGCGGTGCTTGAGGATGCGAGTTGCGCGGCGGCTTGTGAGCCGCTGATGCTGGCGCTGCGCGAGGGGCGTGCGCTGCTGCTGCTTGATGGCCTCGATGAGGTGGTGGGCCAGACGGTGTTGCCCCGTGTGGTTGAGACGATCATGGATGCAGCCAAAACCTTCCCCGGCCCGATTTTGGTCACCTGCCGTCTGCTTGATTATCAGGAGGAGCGGCTGCGCCAGGTGTCAGGTTTTCCGAGTGAGACGCTGGCTGAGTTGAATCAGGAGCAGATTCAACAGTTCATTGAGGATTGGTATGCGGAACTCGCCGCCAGTGGGCGGCGTCCTGCTGCTCAGGCTGCCGCCGATAGCAAGGCGCTGCGTGCGGCGGTTGCCAGCCGCAGCGAGTTGCGTGCGCTGGCCGGAACTCCGCTGCTGCTTACGGTGATGGCGCTGGTGCATGCCTTCCGCGGGAGCCTGCCCGATGCGCGGGCGCTGCTCTATGCCGAGTGCGTTGACCTGCTGCTGCTACGCTGGCGGCAGCCGCGTGGCGAGAGTGACCTGATTGAGCGGCTGGGGCTGCCTCAGTTTCGCAATAGCGATCTGCTGGCACTGATGGCGCGCTTGGGTTATGCGGCCCACGAGCGGGCCGCACGCGATGCGACACAGACGGGCCCCGCCGATCTGGACGAGGCGACGGTGATGGCGTTGCTGGCCGAGAGCTTCGCGCCCTACGATGATCCCCGCCGCTACCAGTTGGCGGAGTTGGTGCTTGGTGCGCTCACGCGGGGCAACGGGCTGCTACTCAAGCGGGGGCCGCAAGTCTACACCTTTGCCCACCGCACCTTCCAGGAGTTCCTCGCGGGTTACCACCTGAAGGGCCAGCGCGACTTTCGCAAACTCTGTCTTGAACGGGCGGTTCAGCCCCACTGGCACGAGGTGCTGACGCTCATGGTTGGTTACCTGGTGTTGCAAGATCGCGATCTGGACAAGCCCTTGAGTCTGGTCGAGAAGCTGATCAGTGGCAGCCCGCTGGAACAGACCCTTGCCGGTGAACTGCTCGTGCTGATCGGGCGCGAACGGGCTGATGCCTACGACGCGACGCTGCTGCAACTCCCTGATGGCCTCTGGCCGCGCACACGCAGCATGCTATTGCGCCTCTTGAGCCAGGGGCAGCCGCCCGCCGCGCCCGCGCCCCTGCGCCACCGCGCTGGCCTAGCTCTGGGCCTGCTCTGCTACGGCCCACTAGCGAGCCTCGATCGTCCAGCCCTGCAGATCCCCATGCCCGACCCACGCCTGCCCTTTGCCGTGCTGGGCCTCAAGGCGCAGCACGCCCACGGCTGGCGGCAGGCACTCGCCCACTACTGGTGCCCGATTGAAGCGGGGCCATTCTGGTCGGGGGATGAGCGGCCACCGCAGCGTGATACGCGCAATCCACTGGCGAAGGCCACGGACATGGTGCGGCGTACCCTTGGCGGCCAAGCGCGCGATGAGCATCGCGAACCGCTGCGCCGCGTCACCTTGCGCCACCACTACAAGATCGCCCGCTACCCGGTGACCAACGCTGAGTTTGCGCGCTTTGTTGCTGCAGGGGGCTACCAGCAGCAGCAGTGGTGGACGGAGCATGGTTGGGCGTGGTTGCAAAGTGAGCAGCAGGGCAAAAACCCCGCCCTTGGCAATGAATATCGCCCGCGTGTTTGGGACGAGTTGCGCTGGAATAACCCCATCCAGCCGGTGGTAGGCGTCAATTGGTACGAGGCGAGCGCCTACTGCCGTTGGCTCAGCGCGCAGGGCCACAGCCAGGGCTGGCTGCCAGACGAGCAGATCATCCGCCTGCCCACCTGGCTGGAGTGGGAGCGTGCCGCCCGCCATACCGACCAGCGCCCCCACCCGTGGGGCGACGCGCCGCCCGATGCGGAGCGCGCCAACTACGCGGCCAGCGAACTGGGGCTATCTGCGCCTACCGGCTGTTTCCCGCGTGGCGTGGCACCCTGCGGAGCGCATGATCTGCTCGGCAACGTGATGGAGTGGACGGCAACAGCCGCTGAACATCCACGGGCGGTAGAACCAGAAGCAGACTTTGAGAGGGCATCGGGAGTGATTGCGTCGTACACTGGTTTTAATGATGAAGAAGCTCATATGTGCTGCGGCGCCCGCGGCGGGATCAACCCGAGCGGCAGGGGCAGCGACGGGGGATTTCGGGTCGTTCAGTCCATTGCGCTCATTGAATAAGGCTTCTGGATGCGACGGGTGGCCCTCACCCCCGGCCCCTCTCCCACGTTGTGGGAGAGGGGGGGAAGGTGGTGGGATTCTTGGGGGGGCGATGGGGTTCCAGCGTGTGAATAGGAGCTTTGCAAGCCACGGATAGGTGATTGGGATGCGACGGGTGGCCCTCACCCCCGGCCCCTCTCCCACGTTGTGGGAGAGGGG
>RSAS01000179.1:4008-4749 GCA_003934145.1 Candidatus Viridilinea halotolerans
GGGAAGATGGTGAAATTCTTGGTGTTGCAAAGGGATTCTTAAAGGCTTCATACCCTACAAGCGTATGTCAAATAGACCACGCCGCCAATGGCGCACATCAGCGCCAAAACAGATGCGCGCACGCCAGTTACGCCAGGATCAAACGGAGACCGAGGCGCTGTTATGGGAACAGCTTCGTGGACGCCGTTTGGATGGTTGGAAGTTTCGCCGTCAGCATCCGGTTGATCGTTTCATCGTTGATTTCTATTGTGCTGAACAGCGATTAGTGATCGAAGTTGATGGATCGATTCACACTGAAGCGGAACAGGCTGCCTATGACGTAGAGCGTTCTCTGCTGCTTCAAGCGGCGGGGTATCGTCTACTCCGCTTCAGCAACGAACAGGTCTGCCATGAGATGCCAATGGTACTCCATACAATCCGCGCTACTCTTGCTACAGGGGAATGAGGGCCATTCCGTCGCTCCCCAAGAATCCCGATACCTCCCCCCCTCTCCCACAACGTGGGAGAGGGGGCAGGGGGTGAGGGCCATGTGTGGTCTGTCCAAGAATCCCGCGCCCGCCGGGAATGAGGGCCATTCCGTCACTCCCCAAGAATCCCGATACCTCCCCCCCTCTCCCACAACGTTTCATGGGCGGACAGAAAACTTGTACGTCCTCTTCTGGAAGCGCATTGCAATGCCAAGAATTTCAATGTCTTCCCCCCTCTCCCACAACGTGGGAGAGGGGGCAGGGGGTGAGGGCC
>RSAS01000024.1 GCA_003934145.1 Candidatus Viridilinea halotolerans
CCCAATCACCTATCCGTGACTTGCCGAGCGAATGTTCTGTCCGCCCTTAAACCGGACAGGGGGAGAGGCGGGGGAACCTGGTTCCCCCGCACCCCCATAAAAAAGGGGGTATGGGGCACCGCCCCATACCCCCTACCGGATGGCGTAATCTACCCCTCGGGGTTGAGCAAGAACTTAATCGTCTCGGTGAGGATGGCGCTCTGCACCGGCTCCTCGACAATCGCAATCGTCCAGTCGGAGGCGTAGGGCACCGATTGGAGCTCAATCATGGGTAGGGCACTGGCAATGACAATGGGGGTTGCGGCGGTAGCATCATCGGCGCGAAGCCGTTCGATCAGTTGCTCTTCGGGGGTAGCGAGGGCGGGTAGCGCAATCACAAAGAGGGCGGGCAGTTCGGCGGGTGGTTGATCGGGGACGCCTTGACTGACGCTGAACTCGTTGCTAGGAATGAGTCCGGCCAACCGTGTTCGCGTATCGGGGTCGCTCGCCACGACTACTAGAGAGATTGGCATGGAAAGACCTCTTAGGAAGGGATACAGAAGCTAGGAAATAGGGATGAGGCATCAGAATGCTCTGGATGTACCCAAACTGTAAAGTAGTCTGAAACCATCCCTTACTCTGGCACGTTCATGCTCATAATGTTAGACCCAGCATCCACATAAACAATTTCGCCAGTGACGGCGCTACTGAGATCGCTACAGAGCCAGAGGGCGGTGTTGCCCACGTCGGCGCTGGTGACGTTGCGACGGAGCGGGGCTTGTGCGGCGAAGCTGCGGTGCATAGCGCGGAAGCCATCGATCCCACTGGCGGCGAGCGTGCGGATAGGGCCGGCACTAATTGCATTGACGCGAATGCCGCGTGGCCCCAAATCGGCGGCCAAGTAGCGCACGCTGGCCTCAAGCGCAGCTTTGGCCACCCCCATTGCATTATAGTTGGGAACGACCTGTTGTGCACCCACGTAGCTGAGCGTAAGCACGGAAGCCCCTGGGGCGAGCAGCGGGTCAGCGGCTTTGAGCAAGGCGGTGAGTGAGTAGGCACTGACCTCCATTGCGAGCAGAAACCCTTCACGTGAGGTACGCAAAAAGGGGCCGCTCAACTCCTCTTTTTGCGCAAAGGCTATCGCGTGTACCAGAAAATCGATCTGACCAAAGGTCTCCGCTGCCCGTGCCATAAGTGCGGCAATCTGTTCGTCGCTCTGCACATCGCATGGCTCAATCATGGCCGCATCGACGCTCTGGGCCAACGGGCGCACCCGTCGCTCCAGCGCCTCCCCCACATAGGTGAACCCCAGCCGTGCGCCTTCGCGGTGCAACGCCTGCGCGATGCCCCAAGCGATGGAGTGGTCATTTGCCACACCCAAGATCAACCCCTGTTTGCCTGCCATCAACCCCATGGTTCAATACCTTTCAAATAAGGGTGAGCGTAGACCTCACAGGTCTTTGCTGACGGCATCCCAGTGCGGCAGGGCAGACCTGTGAGGTCTTATTTGAAACGTATTGCCCCATGGTTCTCCTCCGTCGTACCTAGGTATAGTCTTTCAGCTACTGTTTCGGGAACCTCCAGGATCGTGGGAGGGGTTTTCGGGGAGGGCGAAGCCCTCGCCGAACCCCTCCCTTAGCGTGCGCTGTATTTTACCATTGGCTCAATTGGTTTACCACCTCAACAATCATGCGCCGCTCTTCGAGCTTGATACGCTCGTGGAGGGTTTCGACGTTGTCGTGAGGCAGGATTGGCACTTCCGTGCGGGCGAGGACGGGGCCGTCGTCTACGCGGGGGGTGACGCGATGAATGGTGCAGCCGGTGACGGGCAACTGCTGGGCCAGCGCGTCGCTCACGACGTGGGCACCGCGTAGGGTGGGGATGCACAGGCCGCTGCTGGTGGTGTAGCTCGCGCCGCCATCGTCGGGCAGGAGGGCGGGATGCTGGTTGATCACCCGTTCGGGGAATTGCTCGAGGAAGAGGGGCGAAAGGATGCGCATGAACCCGGCGAGGATGACCAGATCGGGCGTGAAGGTTTGCACCAGCGTCGCGAGGCGTTGTTCCCATGCGGCACGCATGGCGCGGCGTTGTTCACGCTGGCGGGTGTGGCGCAGGGGCAAGTAGGCGCTGGGGATCTGGTGAACCAGCGCCCGTTGCAACCCGTAGGCCTCAGCCTGATCGCTGACGACAAGGCAGATCTGGGTGTGGCCCAAATTGCCCTCATGTTGCGCATCAATCAGGGCTTGCAGATTTGATCCTGAACCACTCAGGAGGACAGCAATGGCGTAACTCATCTACTCTTGCCCAATATCTTCGCGGTAGTGTTTGCCCTCAAAGGAGATACGTTCGGCGGCGGCATAGGCATTGGCGCGGGCGCGGGCGAGGGTGCTGCCTAGGCCAGTGACGCCCAGTACGCGCCCGCCATTGGTGCAGAGGCCGCGTGGCGAAATCTGCGTACCGGCGTGAAAGACGAGAATCTCATCCTCTTCGAGCGCCTCAACCCCTTGGATGGGATCGCCCTTGCGCGGCTTGCCGGGGTAGCCCTCGGCGCAGAGGACGACGCAGACGGCGTAGCCGCGCCGACGGCGCAACTTTTCGGGATGCAAGCCGCCAATGGCGCATTCGTAGAGCGCTTCGAGCAGATCGCCCTCGATCAACGGCAGCACCGCTTGCGCTTCGGGATCGCCAAAGCGGGCGTTGAATTCGAGGGCGTAGGGCCCTTTTTCGGTCAGAATGAAGCCACCGTAGAGGACGCCGCGGAAGGGCGTCTTACGCCGGGCCAATTCGTCTACCACGGGCTGCATACAGGTGGACATAATCTGATCAAACAGCGCCGGGCTCACGTCATCCACAGGGGCGACGACGCCCATACCGCCGGTGTTGGGGCCGGTATCGCCTGCACCGAGGCGTTTATGATCGCGGGCGGGCGGGAGCGGCAGCAGGCGCTGGCCGTCGCAGAGGGCCATCACCGAGACTTCACGCCCGTAGAGGCGTTCTTCAAGCAGCAACTGCTGGCCGGCGGGCGTTGCCGCGAGGTGCTCAATCGCTGCGAGCGTCGCGGGGAGATCATCGGCAACCACGACCCCTTTGCCGAGCGCGAGGCCATCGGCCTTAACGACCCAGGCTTGGCCGCTGTTGCGGGCAAACGTCAGGGCGGCGGCGGCATCGGTGAAGACGTGGGTTTGGGCGGTAGGCACATGAGCGGTGGCCATAACCTCTTTCGCGAAGGACTTACTGCTTTCGATGCGCGCAGCGGCGGCGGTGGGGCCAAAAGCAGGAATGCCTGCAGCGATAAAGTGATCGACAATGCCATCAGCCAAGGGATTATCGGGGCCAACCACCAGCAGGTCAATATTCTCGCGCTGCGCGAGATCCACCAACGCCTCAATATCGCTCAGGGGGAAGGGCACATTGATGCCGTACGCTCCCGTTCCAGTATTGCCAGGGACGCAGAGAAGACGGCGGAGGCGCGGCGACTGGGTGATCTTCCATGCGAGGGCGTGTTCACGACCGCCCGATCCGATCAGTAGGACATTCATAGGAGGTCACGTTTACTTCATGAACGGCTTCGTGGTGGTAGTATAGCATACTGTGGCTGCACCGCTTAAGTTTTGTGGGGGTTCGTAGTAGGCGCTTTAGCGCCGTCCATACAATAGTAAGAGGCCTGTTGTGGATCTTATGCTCTTTATCCGTGGGGCACTGATTGGGGTGGCGATTGCGGCCCCCGTAGGGCCGATTGGGGTGTTGTGTATTCGGCGCACGCTGGCCGAGGGGCGTCTGACTGGGCTCGTCTCGGGTTTGGGGGCGGCGAGCGCCGATCTGCTCTATGGAATGATTGCGGTGCTGGGGTTGACTGCGTTGGCCGATGTGCTGGTGGGGGTCAGCATGTGGACGCGCTTGCTCGGTGGGCTTTTTCTCTGCTACTTGGGGTTGCGCACCCTGCGTGAAGCGCCAGCCGAGCGCCCGGCGGAAGCGCAGGGGCGCGGCTTGGCGGGCGCCTACTTTTCGACATTCTTGCTCACCCTGACCAACCCGGCGACGATTATTGCTTTTACTGCGATTTTTGCTGGCCTAGGCGCGGGGAGTCTCTATCGCGGCTATGGCGAGGGGATGCTGCTTGTGGTGGGGGTCGCCGTCGGCTCGGCGCTCTGGTGGCTCACGCTTACCAGTGCTACCAGTTTGCTGCGCACACGCATGACGCTACGCATGCTGCGTTGGGTCAACCTTGGCGCGGGCTTGGTGATCCTTGGGTTTGGTATCGCCGCGTTGGTTTCGTTGGTGGTGTAATGCCGTGCGGACGGGCGGATTCTGCGAGGGCCAAGCCCCATGGTCATTAAGTTAAGGGGCCTGCGGCCCCTTAAACTCCGCCGGAAGGGGAAATTTTTCGGGGGCCATGCCCCCGCCCCCCCGCCGGACGGCCCACCAGAGGCTTACGTTCATGCGTATGGGGCCAAGCCCTATGGTCAAGGGGCCTGCGGCCCCTTAAACCCCGCCGGAAGGGGAAATTTTTCGGGGGCCATGCCCCCGCCCCCCCGCCGGACGGCCCACCAGAGGCTTACGTTCATGCGTATGGGCCTGCGGCCCCTTAAACCCCGCCGGAAGGGGAAATTTTTCGGGGGCCATGCCCCCGCCCCCCCGCCGGACGGCCCACCAGAGGCTTACGTTCATGCGCATGGGGCCGCAGGCTCCGCACCCCCTTCCGATGGGGGTTTAAGGGCGGACAGAACATTCGCTCGGCAAGTCACGGATAGGTG
>RSAS01000284.1:0-1644 GCA_003934145.1 Candidatus Viridilinea halotolerans
GGGGGGGGGGGGGGGGGGGGGGGAGGAGGGGAGGCGAGAGGCGAGGAGGCGGGAGGCGAGGAGGCGGGAAGCGGGGAGGCGAGAGACGGGGAGGCGGGAAGCGGGGAGGCGAGAGGTGGGGAGGCGAGAGGCGAATCCTCGTGAAAGGCGCGATGGATCGCGTCCAATTCCGTTGCGAGCGCACCGGGGGATGTGGGATGCGACGGATGGCCCTCACCCCCCGACCCCCTCTCCCACGTTGTGGGAGAGGGGGTGGGAATTGCGGGCAGCGCATCAGCGCCAAAGTGCCACGGACGCAGATCGAAGGCGCTTAACGGCAGATCGAGCCACGCAGCGGGCAGCGGCGTCGCCACCCGCGCAGGGAAGCGTTCGAGGAAGGTACGCAACGGCAGATCGGGCGAACGCGCCGCTTCAAGGAGCGCACTGGTCTTTTGGTTAGCAAAATCGAGGCGTATTTCGTGCATAGGGGATAACCGTAATGTGTGTGCAACCTCACAAGAACCGCATTGGAACACCGCGAATCTGTACACATTCCCCCCCTCTCCCGCAACACGGGAGAGGGGGCAGGGGGGTGAGGGCCATCCATGGCATCCCAATCACCTATCCGTAGCTACTGCTCGTCACTCGTCACTCGTCACCCATCACCCTCGCATCAGTTCCCGCAGTGCCTCAGCCGCTTGGCTGCGCGCCACCGGCTCGTAGAGGGCGGCGCTGCCGATGCTGGCCCAACGGGGGGCGAGGCTGGCGGCAAGCTCCGGTTCGGCGACGGCGGCCCCCGCGCTGACGAAGAGCGCCCGACGGCTCAGGTGGCTAGGCAACTGCTTGGCAAGGGTCTGTACCGCCGCAGCCTGATCGCAGCCCGCATAGGCGTGGAGCAACCAACACAACTCAATGCGTTGATAGGAGCTACGCGCGCTACGCAGAAGGGTCGCCACTTGGCTCAGTACACGGGCTAGGTCAACGCGCCCCTGGCAAGGTTGACGCACCAGCGCCGCCAGTTCGGCAGGGCCGTGGATCGTCTGCGGCGGATGGAGGCGTGTGGTGAAACTGGCCGTCTGTACGACCGCGCCGCGCACCGCGCCGGTACGGGCCAGGGCCAACGCACTCGCCTTGAGCAGCGCCTCCAGATCGCCAGCCGTCGCGTCACTCAATTGTAGCAGCAGCAGCAACAGCGTGCGTTGCCGCTCAGGCGGGCGTTCGCGCCCATAGTAGAGCAATTCGCCGTTGAGGTAGCGGTAGTTGAGCAGCACCTCCGGCATGGCCCACTCGCTCGGCAACGCCGCATCGAGCCAACCGGTACGCGCCAACCCGCCATAACCATTGACCGCATAGGTCTGTAGGGCGCTCTGCTGCCCCGCCTCAGCCAAAGCGGGCAGGAAGGCCAGGATCTCCTCGATCAGCGCATGGCTGAGGGGCGGCAGACGCAGCAGTTCGCTCAATGCTCGCAGATCGGCCAGTCTCGTCAGGCCCAGCGCCACCTGGCCCAACTCAGCGACAAAGCGCACGTCGCTGGGCGCGAGGGCGCGAAGGGCGGTGAGGAGGGTGTGAAGAGGCGAAGAGGCGAAGAGGCGAAGGGGCGAGGGGGGGCGAGGCGAAGACGAGAAGACGCGAGGAGGCGAGGGGGGGCGAGGCGAAGACGAGAAG
>RSAS01000284.1:1744-4730 GCA_003934145.1 Candidatus Viridilinea halotolerans
ACGCGAGGAGGCGAGGGGGGGTGAGGCGAAGACGAGAAGACGCGAGGAGGCGAGGGGGGGTGAGGCGAAGACGAGAAGACGCGAGGAGGCGAGGATGCCTCCGCGTCACCGCCTCCCGCGTCACCGCCTCCCGCCTCACCGCCTCCCGCCTCACCGCCTCTCACCTCGCCGTCTCTCACCTCACCGCCTCTCACCTCACCGCCTCTCACCTCACCGCCTCTCACCTCACCGCCTCCCGCCTCACCGCCTCTCACCTCACCGCCTCTCACCTCGCCGTCTCCCGCCTCGCCGCCGTCTGTACCAGCAAAATGCAACACCGCCGCCAACTCCGCAGCAAACGCAGCGGGGCACTTGTCTGGGGGCAGGGCGAACGCTGGCATAGCGGGCAGATCGTGAGCTAAGTGGGCTAAGAGGGCAATAATCGCCACATCGCTCAGCGCCAAACCGCGCGCCGCCCGCACCGCAGGCGTCGCCGCCGCCGCACGCAAAAAGGCAGCATAGGGATCGTCCTCTCGCGCCGCTGCGCCTCCCTGCCCCCCGCCTTCCTGCTCCCCGCCTCCCGCATCCTCGCCTCTCCCCTCCCCGCCTCTCCCACTCCCCGCCTCCCCACCGCCTCCCGCCAAAAGTTCCCCCAGATCCGCAACCAAGCCCAAAGGCCAGACATAGCCCAACTCGGCGAGGGCACACCACCACGCGAGCGCACGGCCCCACGGCCCGACAGCGGGGTAGATGTGGGTGGCGGCAGCAGATTGGAGGTGGAGGTGCATGTTGGTAGGGGGTGGGGGGAGGCGAAGCCCATACGCATTAACGTAAGCCCCTAGCGGGCCTGCTGGCGGGGGTTCGGGCTTGCCCTGAGCCTAGTCGGGGCCATGGCCCCCGAAAAATTTCCCCTTCTGGCGGGGTTTTAGGGGCCGCAGGCCCCTTAAGTTAATGCGCATGGGAGGCGAAGCCTCCCCCGCCGTGCAGCGGGAAGGGAGCGCACGGGAACCAAGTTCCCGTGCGCTCCCTTTCCGCTTCAAAGGGAGCGCAACTCCGCCAACACACGCAGATCGGCAAGGACAACGATTTCGTCGCCAAGGGTGAGGTAGCAATCATGAGGTGGCAACAGAGTCGTTTGACCGTCGCGGCGCAGCGCGGTGACGAGGATGCGCTGTTGGGTGCGCAGTTGGGCTACGCTTTTGCCCACAAAGATGTTGTCGGGCATGACGTTGAAGGTTTCGGTGGCAAAAAGACGCGCCCCGATGTCGAAGGCATGGTCCACTTCGCGCAGGATGGCCGCTGCGGCAAGCGTGGGTGCGGCAAGGGCCGAGGTGCTGTAGGTGGTGTTGATGCCAAAGAGAGTGGCGAGCCGTTCGGCTAGCACATCGCTGAAGACGCGCAATACCAAGTGTACGCTAGGCTGAAGTTTACGCGCTGCCAAGCCTACCTGCAAGTTGGTGAGGTCGTCGCTGACTACCGCCGCGACGGTGCAAGCCTGCGCGATGCCTGCCGCCTCAAGCAATTCGGGGTCGCGGGCGTCGCCTTGGATGACGCGAATGCCTTGGTGCTTGAGGGCGACGAGCATGCGCGACGCTGTATCGGGGCGGCAAATGACTACCACTTCGGGTTGGGGATGGATGTTGGTGATGAGGCGCACCATTTCGGCCCCGACGCGGCCTAGGCCGCAGACAATCACGCGCTGGCGTTGCGCACATGGGGCGGGCGCGGCTGGGTTGGCGCTGAGGAAATCTAGTTTGTTGCCCGCCATATTGGCTTGGCGCACGCGCTCAAGCGCCGCAAGCGTGCCAAGGAGCAGCACCCGATCGCCGCCATCGAGACGGGCCATAAAGCCCCGTTCGCGCTCGCGGTTGTTGGCGTCACGCAGGCGCATCAGGCGCACCGCAAAGCGCTGTTCCAGCGCATCAACAAAACCAGAGAGTTCACTTTCGGCTTCCACGCGCAGCTCGCTGAGCGCCAAAAGCCCTTCGGGCAGGTTGACAACGTGCACGATGTCTTGGCTCACCGCTGCCGCCGCGAAGGTCGAGGCGGCCAGTTCAGTCGAGCTAAAGGCTGAATTGCGCCCGAAGCTACGCTCGAGGTTGCGATCCAGCTCGCGGTTGATGATGCGTAGCACTGTCTGGATGGCGGGCCGCTGGCGTCGCGCTGTGAGCGCAATCTCGACATTCTGCAGGTCGTCGCTAATTGCGGCGACGACGCTGCGCGCCCGGCCCAAACCAGCGTAACGCAGCACATCGGGGTCGCGTGCATCACCCACAATCAGCGGCACCTTCAGGCGCGTCATAATGGTGGCAAACTCACTCGAGCTGCTCATATCAACGCCAACCACTTCGTAGCCCGTGTCGAGCAATTGGAGCACCACGCGGTAGCCGACATGCCCGATCCCGCAGACGATGACGTGTCCACTGAAGGTGCTCGCCAACGAAATCTGCCAGCCCTCGCGCCGTGCGCCCTTGTTGAAGAGCAGGCGTGCGAAATCTACAACGCTCTGCAAGAGAAAAAAGAGGCCAAAGAGCGGTACGCCAAAAAAGAGTATACGTCCACTAAAATCGGAAGGAAAAGGAATAGGCGTTTCAAAAACGAGTAGCAGAATAGTGACATAGAATGCGGAACCAAAATCGCCTTCGCGCCCACAATATTCGCCATCTGCACTACAGAGTTGAGGAAAATAGAAGGTACGCAGATAGAGGGCGCTACCCAGCAAGAGCAGCGTGAGCAGCGCCAACGAAAGCCGCGCCTCGCGCCCAAGAATAGCCATCTCGCGCAGATTGGCGCGAAACAGGCGCGTGAGGGTATAACGCCGCCGCCGCGAGCGCAACCGCTCAAGCCGAATCTCGTCCTCGGAGGTGGGTTGGGTTGGATTGGGTGGCATGCTTGTTCCGGTGGAGTCGGGGGCGACTGCGCCCCATGCGCATGAGCTTAAGCCTCCCGGCGGGGGGTTTAAGGGCGGACAGAAAACGTGTGCGCCCCCTTCTGGAATCGCATTGCA
>RSAS01000355.1 GCA_003934145.1 Candidatus Viridilinea halotolerans
GAGGCGTTTTACTGCATTGGGAAGCCCTTCCCAGAACAGATGAAACCCTTTGAAGCGCTACTACCTCGACCAGCACAACAACATCCTCGCCTTTGCCTATAGTCTGTACGGGCCAGGGGATGTGCATCTGGCGCAAGATTAGCCGATTGGGAGCATATCGTATGTCCAGCGTGACCCAAGCCCTGAACCATCTCCAAACTACACCGCTTGAAACGATCGAGGATGAGATCCGCAGTGGGATACTCACCGACGATTTGCAGGCTGTGTACGGTGACGCGCTCGCCCAAGAACTCACCCAGATGGTTCGCAGCACTCCAGGCGGGGTGCTGAGCACTGATGGCGCCCGCGTCGTCATCCTACCCGGAGTCACAGGTTCTACGCTGCTCAGTAATCGTGGCCAACTCGGCTTGATCTGGCTCGATCTGCTTGCCATCGCCAGAGGCCGTCTGCACCAACTCAGGCTGCACACAGACGGAGCCAGTGATGCGCCGGGAGTCGAGATTGTAGCCGGTCGGCCCCTGCCCATCTACCTACCACTCCAGTGGCATCTCAAATACTGGGCGCACTGCCAGGTCTACGCCTTTCCCTATGACTGGCGGCACACCCCGGCCCAACTTGCCGAGCAACTCAAAGCCTTTCTGCTGCGCCTCTGTCCTGATGAAGATAGCCCACCGGTGCATCTGGTTGGTCACAGTATGGGAGGATTGGTAGCACGCGAGTTTTGCTACCGTTATCCAGACCTAGCGCGGGTTACGGTGCGCCAGATCATTATGCTCGGCACGCCAAACTATGGCTCATGCGAACCGGTGCGGCAAATCACGGTAGGAGGCGGCCTGCCCGAATTGGCCCAGCGGTTGAACCAGGCAAACGAACCCATCCGGGTGGCGCGAAGTTTTCCGAGCCTCTATGCGATGCTACCCGCACCACCTGAAGCCTATCCTGAAGAAGCCCCCTTGCCCTATCCATTTGTGACCGATGCGTTTGATTACTATCGCGAGTCTGCCTACCGCCTTGATGCACAACAAGGGTTTAATCCGCAACTCCTAGCTTCGGCAAAGCAGCGCTACCTTGAGCGCCCGCGCAGTGCCCTCAGCGTACCGGTGCGGATCATCGCTGGCTATGGTTTGCCTACCTGTACTGGTGTTGTGCCGCAGGAGTCGCCCGATCAGCCCATACTAGATTTTGCGACGCACACAAACGAACTAGGCGACGGCACCGTACCGCTGGCCGCAGTGACCGCCTTGCCTGGCGCTGAGTGCTACTACTTACGTGGTGGAGGCCACGGCGCACTACCCTACCTTAGCGCAGTGCGTGATGCCGTCCAGTCGCTTATCGGGGGCCAACGACCGAGCTTACCTACCACATTTCTCGAAAGTGGTGTGCTATCCAGTCAACCAACTACTCAGCCCGATCCCGGCCC
Source organism: Candidatus Viridilinea halotolerans (assembly GCA_003934145.1). Taxonomy (GTDB): domain Bacteria; phylum Chloroflexota; class Chloroflexia; order Chloroflexales; family Chloroflexaceae; genus Viridilinea; species Viridilinea halotolerans. The sequence goes on from RSAS01000355.1 coordinate 1,421, forward strand.
CAAACCTCCGCTACCAGGCGAACTCAGCGACGCGGAGCTTGCCGCGTGCGCTGAACGGCTGCGATCCGACACTGCCACGCCGGAGGACTGGATCGCACTTGCCCAATTCCTGTAGATGAAAGTACGTGAATGACGAATAGTGCGACTCTAGAATGCGTCACCGGCACCACTCTGTACGCGGTGCCTCCCCAGATTAGTTCAGTATGCCACCAAGGTGATGCGCGCGATCTTGCGTTTCTTGCCGATACCAGCATTGATCTCATTGTTACATCCCCACCCTATTGGCTGCGACGTGATTATGGCCATCCTGACCAGCTTGGGCAAGAAGCTACGCCGCAAGCTTACATTGAAGCACTGCTTGGGATCATGAGCGTCTGGGTGCGCTTGCTTCGCCCCCATGCCTCTGTGTTTCTCAATATTGGCGACACCTACCAGGATGGCTTTTTGGCAGGCATACCGGCACGCTTCGAGCTTGCAGCCCGCGATGCTGGCTGGCATGTGGTTAACCATATTGTCTGGGCTAAAGCAGTGGGCAGGCCTGAACCGGTTGCGTATCGTCTTTCGTCGCGCCATGAAGCGATCTTTCACCTCACACGCGCAAAGCATGCCGCCGATGTCTTCTTCGATCGCTATGCACTCGCCTGTGATCGTGCTAAGGCTGCCAATCCAGGCGATGTTTGGGCTTCAACCTTCACGGAAGAATCAGATGATCTGTGGGAATTGCACCCCACCCGTAGCAAGAGTGGGCATCTCGCTCCCTTCCCGCCAGAGTTGGCCCGCCGTGCCATTCTGCTTGCGTGTCCAGAGCATATTTGTACGGTATGTGGAGCGCCGCATACGCGCCGCCTAGAGCCGAGCGCCGATCTTGATCCAACACGGCCACAAGCAAAACGGGCAATGGAGTTATTTCAACAGCATGGCCTTACGGAAGAACATCTGGCGGCGATCCGCGCCGTCGGTATTTCCGATGCAGGCAAAGCCAAGGTAATTCAGAAGGGCTCAGGCCGTAATACGGCCCAGGTTCAACGTCTTGCGGCTGAAGCGAAGGCTGCTCTAAAAGGTTATTTCCGCGAATTTACCTTTGCCCCGAAACGGATGGTGGGCTGGAATGCATGTGGCTGCGGCGTACCATCCCAACCTGGCATGGTACTCGACCCCTTTATGGGCAGCGGGACGACCCTCAACGTTGCTCGGGAGCTTGGGCGTCGGAGTATTGGTGTCGATCTCGTCTTGCCAGATACGCAGCAGAAAGCGGACTGATATGCCCTCACTCAAGAAGAAGGCTCTTTCGCTCTACCTCCGCAACGGTTGCCAACGTCAGTTGGTCTTGAACCTCTACAGCGATCCTGAGCGCCGCGCCAACGGCATGCCTGCGCGGCAACAGGCGCGGGCCGGCCTTGGATCGACTGGCGCTATGGGCTATGCGTGGCAGGATGAGAAGGTCAGCGAACTAGGCGACGTGTTCGGCAAGGCATCAGTCCACATCAACTCGTTGAAGCAGGGCAATCGTCCCGGCGCGATGCCGTTGCCCACCGTGCTACCCTTGCTCAAACCATACCAGTTTGTCGTGGAGGGGCACTACGATGCGGCTACCCAAACCTTCAAGGATGCCGTCGGTATTGCGACGCTCCAGGATGCCGCTGGTCAATCGCTTGGGGTTGGCGATGCACTACCAGATTTGATCCAGGTGCTGCCGCCGGCAGCCAGCCCAGCCGCATGGGAGTTGGTAGGGCAGGATTTGGGGCCCGTGGCGACTATGCTGGCTGTGCAGCCAAGCGGGGACGTGGCGGCGCTCGACCCGGCTGATCCGCGGCTACGGCTGCGCGTTATCGACATCAAGCTCTCAGCCGAACCGGGGGCGCACTACTTTGCCGAGGTGGTCTACTACTCCATTACTCTCGCAGCATGGCTGATTGAAAACAACTGGGATCAGACCTTCGTTGTGGTTGCTGCCCCAGCGGTTTGGCCCGGCTCCTACGATGCCTCGCAGATCCGTCAGGTTCACAATCAGTGCCAGAAGGATGGCCGTAGCCCGACGCCCGAGGAGCTTGCACTTGCTTTGGAGGAGGACATTGAGGTCGCGCCCTTCGATGCCTTCGCCCCGCGCTTGCGCCGTTTCTTTCAAGAGGAACTGCCCCTCGTTCTTACTACCCCGTGGGATCAACTGCCCTGGCATGTCTCGCATGCCTGCAAAGGCTGTGAGTTTCTTGGCTACCCCTGGCTCGACAAAGACGGCAAGCCGACGCAATCACCGTTGCACTGTTGGCCAACGGCTGAAGTGCAACGCCATTTGTCACGCGTGGCGGGCCTCTCAAAGGGCGGGGCCACGTTGTTGCGTAAGGATGTTGCCGATGTCTCCTTGCTTGCAATGCTCTCAGCCGAAGACGCGGCGTTTGAACGTAGCCCCTCGCTCCGCGCGAAGCGCACGGTCTATCCCCACCGCGCACGGGCGCTGGAGGCGGATCTGACCGGGATCATTCCTGATTCGGGGGGTGATGCGCTGATGCCCAGTTGGCCTGACCTGCACATCTACATCTTTCTCGATTATGACGTGTCGAGCGCTATGACGACCGCCTTCAGCGTTCGCGCATCCTGGAGAGAACCGCTCCCCTACGGCTCCGCCGATACGCCAAAAGTGATACGCTGGCGCGCCTGGGACGGTAGCAAGGCCACCCGCTTTCAGGAGGTCTTTCTGGTTGATCGGCGTGAGCCTATCCGCGAGCGCGAGGAATTGCTCAAATTTCTTCGGGTACTTCGTGGCATTATGCGCGAAGTGCTGGACTACGACGAAGAGGACATTAACAACTCTCGGCGCGGTGATGCCAGTAAGCCTGCGAAGTTGAAGCGGAGTACTTACCAGATCTATCTCTGGGATGAAGCGCAGCGCAAGCAGTTGACGCGGGTGGTTGGTCGCCACCTAGAGGCCATTCTCACCGATAACGATCTGCGTGAGATCGCGTGGCTCTTTCCCCCGCCCCAGTTGCTCACTCACGCCGAAGAGGCGTCGTATAAGTCGGCTTTCACTTTTGTATCAAATGTTGTCCAGAATACGATTGCGGTGCCTGTTCCGCACCACTATACTCTGCTCGATGTGGTGCAGACATATCACCATGCCTCAGTGAAGGAAGTTAGGGTACACCCGCTCTACCAAGAGCCATTCAGCGATCTCATTCCCGCCGAGCGCATCCACGAGATGTGGACGCGACGCGGGCACTACACGCGAACACAGCATGCCATTGAGGAGACGACCGCGAAGAAGTTGTCGGCCCTCGCCTACGTGGTGGCCCAACTCGAACAAGATCTGAAGCCCTTGCTCACACGGGCTACCGCTCCGCCGCTGCTCCGTAGCCAGCGACGCTTAATGGGGGTGCCGCCACAGAGCGTGCTCTGGTACGAGTACACCCGGCTGAACCAAGCTTTGGACGAACTCGACGAGCATACGCTGCGGGCGATGCCTGCCCACGAGCGTGAGGCACGCTTCAAGTCGGCCCGCCTGACCGAGCGCCTTGAGGGTCAAGAGAAGTTGGACGCCTACGCAAAGCTGCAGCAGACGGTGCAGCAGCCGCTACCATTTTCAGATGAGTTGCTCATCTACCGTCTAAGCCGCGACTCGTACGAGTTTAATGTCCGGCCACCAGCCCTTGGTTATGCACTCGCGCCGCGTAGCGACCCCGCTTTCCTGAGCAAGTCGGCCTACCCGCTGGTGAACCCGCACAATATCAAAGTACCAGGCAAGCTCTCAGGTTCTGTCGCCGACGCTGGCCTCACCAAGGTCTCCGTTGTCGCTATCGACCGCATGAACGGCCTGATCGCGCTCAAGCTCTGGTTTACCAACTGCGCGCTGGAACTCGAGCAGGCAGGGGTTGCTGATTTTGCCCATGATGTTATGCTCGATCCGGTGGGCGAAGACTACCTGACCAAAAAGATCAAGCTCACCCTTGAGGGCATTGGCCGCCCGGCCTCGGCGGGCGAAGATGCTCAATCTGCCCGGGCGGTCGGACTCGCGCCTGATGCGGCAGCGGCAACAACCCCTGAACGACCGGCATCAGCGTTTCTCTGGCAGGCGTTAGCGTTAGCCGCGACACCTGTTGTGCGCGACACCGCCAGTCTCCAGGCAGACTTGAAGAAGGGCGGTGTCACGCTCAACTCCTCGCAGTGGGCTGCATGGGAAGGTGCCCTGACGCGAAGACTCGCCCTGATCTGGGGGCCGCCGGGGACAGGCAAGAGCCAAACGCTGCGAGCGGTTATTGCCGGTGCGGTCTGGCACGCCCATCAGCAGCAGCAACCTCTGCGCTTGTTGATCGCCTCTAATAACTATACGGCCATCGACAACGTGCTGCTCGGAGTCGATACGCTGCTGGCAAAGGTTGTTGCCGGAAAACCCTATCGCCTCTTTCGCATCCGCAGCCAGTATAGCGAGCCACCAACGGAACTCCAGAAGCACCCGGACATCGAATCGGTAATCGTCAAAACGACCCTGGCCCCGGCTGATGTGCAACATTTGCAGACGCTGCTCGACGCCCCAACTGAGATTGTTGTCGTTGCCGGCCCACCGCAACAACTCCACAACTTGGCTATTGCGACCAAGAATAAGACCAAGAAAGAGACCGCTGATCGCACCCAGCGGCGCTGGTTTGATCTGGTGATCATCGATGAGGCCTCACAACTCGGGGTCGCCGAGGCAACGCTCGTCGTTTCAAAGGCTGCTGACAACGCGGCCTTCGTCCTCGCCGGCGACGACAAGCAGCTTCCACCGATCCAGCCCGCAACACCACCGGATGGGTTGGAGCATGTCGTCGGCTCGGTCTACAACTACATCCGGCACCACCATCAGGTCGCCCCGCTGCCATTGCAGATCAACTACCGCTCGTGTCAGATGTTAGTGGACTTCACGAGGCGGGCTGGGTATGATCCCGGGCTACGTGCGCACCACGAGAACCTGCGCCTCGCGCTGCTGCCGCCAGGATTCCCCACGCACCAGCCCGCCGACTGGCCAACCGCACTCTACTGGACGCCAGATTGGGCGAAGTTCTTGGCGCCGCAGCACCCCGCCGTATGCTTCATCTACGAGGATGACATTGCTGGGCAGGCAAACGCCTTCGAAGCTGATGTTGTTGCAGCCCTGATCTGGATGCTGTATGGCCGTCTTGATCAGCAATTGGCGGATGAGCGACTTGACACTGGGGTGGCAGCCCTTAGCGGGAAAGCCGCCGATGCAAGGCGCTTCTGGGAGCTCACGGTAGGCGTTGTCACACCGCATCGTGCCCAGATGAGCAAGATTGTCAGTCGGCTGCAAGCCATCTTCCCCCACCACGACCCAAGCATCATCTGGAGCGCCGTGGATACCGTTGAGCGTTTTCAAGGGCAGCAACGCGATGTCATCATTGCTTCTTTTGGCCTCGGTGATGCCGACCTGATCCGGAGCGAGGATGAGTTTCTCTACAGCCTCAATCGTTTCAACGTGATGGCATCGCGAGCGCGCGCCAAGCTGATCGTTTTGCTGACACGCGCACTCGTCGATCATCTAGCTGATGATAGTAGCATACTCGAAGAGTCGCGGCTGCTCAAACACTACGCCGAGGGGTTCTGCCAAACAGCAACGTCGATCACGCTTGGCCATGTTGAACATGGCCTTGTCGTCCAAAAGAACGGTGTCCTGCGCACGCGCTAAGCGCTTCTCTGAACAGCAACGTGATATGAAAGTCTTAAAACAGCTTTATCAGATGATCAATCATTCTTGCAGGAACGTGTTATACTTTTGCCTAGCAGTATGAAGCCCAAGTCTGCCCGTTCTGGCGTGTGCCAATGACTACTTCCTACCATACCCGTTACATTGCTCATGAGTTGACACGTCAACGCCCTACATTGGGGGTTGATCGGCTCTCTATGGCGCTGTTTGACGCCAATGTAGATTTGAACCCTCATCAGATTGAGGCTGCACTCTTTGCGTTGCGCTCCCCGCTGAGCAAAGGTGTGCTTTTGGCTGATGAGGTTGGGCTGGGGAAGACGATTGAGGCTGGGTTGATTCTCTGTCAGCTCTGGGCTGAGGGCCGTCGGCGTCTGTTGGTCATCTGCCCCGCCTCTCTGCGTAAGCAGTGGAGTCTGGAGTTAGCAGAGAAGTTTAATCTGCCGACTCTGGTGCTTGATGCGCCGACGTTTCGTCAGTTGCGTAGGGATGGCGTGTTGCAGACTCTCGCTACTGATGCGGTTGTGATTACTTCGCTCAATTTTGCGAGTACCATGCAGGCTGAGGTTGCTGCGGTGAATTGGGATCTGGTGATTATTGATGAGGCCCATAAGCTACGTAATGCCTACCGTCCGAGTAATCGTATGGGCCAGCGGCTGCGTGTCGCCTTGGCCGATCGGCGGAAGGTGCTGCTGACAGCTACTCCCTTGCAGAACTCTCTGCTTGAACTCTATGGCCTCTCGATGTTGATTGATGAGCGTATCTTCGGCGATGTTGGCTCGTTTCGTGCCCAGTATATGCGCCAGGATAGTGACCTCAATGATCTGCGTGAGCGCTTGCAGCCTTTTTATAAACGAACGCTGCGTAACCAAGTGCAGGAGTATGTGCGCTACACCGAGCGTCGCCCGGTTACGCGGCCATTTCTTCCCGGTGATGATGAGTATCGTTTGTATGAGGCGATCTCTGCGTTTCTCTCACGCGAGGATACCTATGCCATTCCTACACGTCAGCGCTCGCTGACAACTCTGATCTTGCGGAAACTCCTTGCTTCTTCATCGCAAGCGATTGCGGCGACATTGGAGACGTTGCGTGATCGCTTGGTGGCGCTGCGTGATGGCGCGGCGCCGCCGGCTGATCTGGCTGAGGATCTGTTGAATCGTGAGGAATTTGATGATGAGTATCTTGATGAGCTTGAGGCTGAGCCAGACGATGCTCAGGCAAAGCCTCGTGAGCCGACGGTAGATTGGCCGCGTCTGAGCGCAGAGATTGCCGAGTTGGAGCGCTACATCCTCTGGGCTCGTAGTATTGGCGTTGATACGAAGTCGCGTGCGCTGCTGACGGCGCTTGATGTTGGCTTTGCTGAATTGGAGCGCATGGGCGCACGCCGCAAGGCGTTGATCTTCACCGAATCACGGCGTACCCAAGAGTATCTGCTCAATTTCTTGGAGGCTAGTGGTTATGCCGGTCGGGTGCTGCTCTTTAATGGCACCAATAGCGATCTGGCGGCGCGGGCTGTGTATGATCGTTGGCTTGCTGCAAATGTGGGGAGTAGCCGCTTGAGTGGATCGCGGGCGATTGATATTCGTACCGCTCTGGTTGAGCATTTCCGCGATCATGCTGAAATTATGATTGCTACTGAGGCTGCTGCGGAGGGTATTAACCTCCAGTTCTGTTCGTTGGTGATCAACTACGATCTGCCCTGGAACCCTCAACGTATTGAGCAACGCATTGGGCGCTGTCATCGCTACGGCCAGCAGCACGATGTGGTGGTGATCAACTTCCTGAATGAGCGCAATGCCGCTGACTGCCGTGTGCTGGAATTGCTGACCGAAAAGTTTCAACTCTTCAGCGGTGTCTTTGGCTCGTCTGATGAGGTACTCGGTACGATTGAGTCGGGGGTAGATTTCGAGAAACGTATTCTTGCTATCTATCAGACCTGCCGTACACCGGTTGCAATTGAGGCGGCGTTCCAAGCGTTGCGCGCTGAGATGGATGCCGTCATTGCCGCACGCATGGATTCTACCCGTCGTGCGCTGCTTGAGCATTTTGATGAGGATGTCCACGCCCGTCTGCGCCTCCAACTCGATAGCGCCCGCGCTCAACTCGATCACGTTGGCCGTCTCTTCTGGATGCTTACCCGCTATGTTCTGCATGAGAAGGCGCGTTTCGATGAGGTGAGGCTGGGCTTTCACTTGCATACGCCGCCGCTGCCCGATCTGCCATGTGGTTACTACCAACTTATGGGTAGGGGCCACGGTTTGGCTGATAATGCTCAACTCTATCGGCTCTCGCATCCGCTGGGCTCTTTTGTGATCGAGAGCGCCCGGCGTTTGTCTACGCCACTTGCAGCCCTGCGCTTCGCTATGAGTGACCACCCGACCCGTATCGCGGCGGTCGAGGCGCTGTGCGGCCAGGCTGGCTGGCTGGCTTTGCAACACCTCGTTGTTGAGACTTATGAACGTGAGGAGTATCTGCTCTTCTCTGCGTTTAGTGACTCCGGCGCGATGCTTGATCAAGAGACGAGTGAGAAGCTGTTTCGTTGTAGCGCGACGGTCGAGGATCTGTTGAGCATGCCCGAACCGGTTGCACGACGGCTTGCATGTGAGGCCGAGCGCCATGCCCAGGCGACGATTGCGCGCTCGCTAGAGCACAATAACCAGTTGTTTCAGCAGGAGCGTGAGCGTCTGGAGCGCTGGGCCGATGATATGGTGCTGGCTGCTGAGAAGGATCTCGCCGACACTAAAGCGCAGATCAAGACGCTCAATCGGCAGGCGCGCCTCGCCACTAATCTGGAAGAACAGCACACCATCCAGGCGCGGCTCCGTGAGCTTGAACGGCTTCAGCGTCGCCAGCGTCAGCAGATTTTTGATGTTGAAGATGATATTAAGGCGCGACGCGACCAGATTATCGCTGACCTTGAACAACGCTTGAGCCGCAATACCACCGTGCAACCCCTGTTTACCATTCGCTGGGCAGTCGTGTAGACTGGCCCGTTAGCCCTACGGAGCCGTTTCATGGCTAGCAATGTCACTAAACTACGCAATCTCCTCGCCGAGTTGTTTATGTTCGAGTTCGCCGATCTCGACTTCGGCATCTATCGGATTATGAACTCCAAGCGCACGGAGATCCAGCGTTTTCTCGATGAAGATCTGCTGCCTCAGGTTCAGGCTGAGTTGGGAAATGTTAAGAGTGGTGAGCGCACTGGCCTTGAGGCCGAGTTGACGCAGGCGCTCCAGCAGGCCAAAGAGTTGGGGGCCGATCCTGAACAACTGCCCAAGGTGAAGGTACTGCGTGAGCGATTGTTGGTCACCTACAACCCGTCCACGCTGGAGGACGAGGTCTTCTCACAGTTGGCCACCTTCTTCCGCCGCTACTATAAAGATGGCGACTACCTGGCCCTACGCCGCTACAAGAAGGATGTCTACGCGCTCCCCTACGAAGGCGAAGAGGTCAAGCTCCACTGGGCCAATGCCGACCAGTACTACATTAAGAGCAGTGAGCATTTCCGCGATTATGTTTTCAAGCTGCCCGATGGCCGTCGCGTTCACTTCAAGCTGAGCGAGGCTGATAGTGAGGAGAATAACAACAAAGCCACGAATGGCAAAGATCGGCGCTTCGTGCTTTGGGATGGCGGGACGGCGGGACGCGGGGATGGCGGGATGGCGGGACAGGGGGATGGCGGGACGGCGGGGCGCGGGGTGATGCAGGAGGTTGATGGCGAGCTGGTGATCCACTTCGCCTACCGTCCGAATGAAGAGAAGCAGGCCACGCTGAATAGGGCTGCTGCGGCGAAGATTCTAGAGTTAGCCGGGGTGGAGTTCACCGCCTGGCTGGAGGGCTTGCAGACCAAAGCACCGACCGAAAAGGATGCTGGGCGTACCCTGCTGGAGAAGCACCTGGGTGACTATGCCGCTCGCCACAGCTTCGACTACTTCATCCACAAAGATCTGCGTGGCTTTCTGCGCCGCGAACTCGACTTCTTCATCAAGAGTGAGGTGATGCTGCTCGATGATATTGAAGAGGATAGCGCACCGCGCGTCGAGCAATACTTGGCCAAGGTGCGTGCTATGCGCCGGATTGCCCATAAGGTCATTGATATGCTCGCCCAGCTTGAGGAGTTCCAGAAGAAGCTCTGGCTGAAGAAGAAGTTTGTCGTCGCAACCAACTACTGCGTGACCCTCGACCGCGTACCGGAAGAACTCTACGCCGCGATCGCGGCCAACGAGGCTCAGCGCGAGGAGTGGGTGCGCCTCTTTGCCATTGATGAGATCGTCAATACGACGGCCTCGCCGAACTATAGCGCCCCGCTGACCGTGGATTTCCTGAAGGCCAACCCCTTCCTGGTGCTTGATACCCAGTTCTTTACCCCAGACTTCAAGACTCGCCTGTTGGCTAGTTTCGATGACCTTGATGCCCAACTCGATGGCCTACTCATCCACAGCGACAACTTTCAGGCACTTAATCTGTTGCAGGAGCGGTATCGGGGGCAGGTGCAATGTATTTTTATTGATCCACCGTACAATATCGGTGAAGACCAGTTTCCCTATAAAGACAACTACAAGCACTCTAGCTGGCTTGCAATGATGAATAGTGCTGTTGTATTTTCCCGAAACCTGCTTTGTGAAGAAGGTAGTTTTTACTGTTGCATTGATGACTCTGAAATTGCTGGCCTGAGAATGTGTCTTGACGGAAAATTTGGCGTTGATCAATTTCTTGCGTCAATTATTTGGCAGAAAGTTTTCGCACCAAAGCCCGCCGCAAAAACATACTCAACAAGCCACGACTATTTGTTAACATACGCCAAGGATATTGAAAAATGGCATCGACGGTTACTGCCTAGAACTTCGGCTCAGGATGTTTTATATACTAACCCTGACAATGATCCGCGTGGATCATGGGCATCAGATAATTTGCTGCGAAACGAACATCGGGATAACGGAGTGTATTCCATAGTTTCATCTACTGGAAAGGTTTGGACTCCGAGAAATGGCACTAGTTGGCGTCATCCTGAGGATGAAATGCAGAGGCTTATAAGCTCGAATCAGATTTGGTTTGGGCCTGATGGGAATAGTAAGCCTCGCCGTAAGAAATTTCTTTCAGAGGTACAACAGGGATTGGTGCCAGAAACTTTGTGGGAGTATGAAGATGTGGGTCACACTCAGGATGCAAAGCGAGCAATTATTGCTTGTTTTGGGTCAGATGTTTTCCCAACACCTAAACCAGCAAAACTTATTGAGCGTGCCTGTAGAATAAGCTGTGAATTTAATAACCTAATCCTCGACTTCTTCGCCGGCTCCGGCACCACAGCGCACGCCGTGATTAACCTGAACCGTGAAGATGGCGGGCAACGCAAATACATCCTCGTCGAAATGGGTACCTACTTCAACACGGTACTCAAGCCGCGCATCCTCAAAGTCATCTACTCGAAGGATTGGAAGGATGGTAAGCCCGTTAGCCGCGCAGGCTCCAGCCACCTGCTGAAATACATCCGCCTAGAGAGCTACGAAGATGCGCTGAACAACCTAGATATGCAGCGCAGCGAGTTCCAGGCCCAGCTCCTAGCCGATGAGCCAGAGTTGCGCGAGGACTATATGCTGCGCTACATGCTCGACACCGAGAGCCGTGGCAGCGCCTCCCTGCTCAACATTGATGCCTTCGCCAACCCCTTTGCCTACACGCTGAAGATCGCCAATGGGAGCGTTGGCGAGACACGCACTACCAGCGTAGATCTGGTCGAGACCTTTAACTACCTGCTTGGCCTGCGCGTGCGCCAGATCGACACGATTCGTGGTACCGTCGTGGTAAAGGGACTCAACCCGGAGGGGCAGCGGGTGCTGATCATCTGGCGCGACGTGGCGCAACTCCCGAATGAGGAACTCGACACATTCTTCCAGAAGCAGGGCTATACCACCCGCGACCATGAGTTCGACCTGATCTACGTCAACGGCGACAACAATCTGGAGAACCTGCGCCGCGATGACGAAACCTGGAAGGTGCGCCTAACTGAAGAAGAGTTCAAGCGGCTGATGTTCGACGTGCGGGATGTATAGGGAGAAGCACCATGCCACCACGCAGCACCCGCGCCCCGCGCACGTCCAAAGCAACCACGAGAGCTAAGACTCAGCCAACCCTTGACCTTGAAAAGCGCCTGGTACTCAACCAGTGGCTGCTCAGGCGCTTCGGTGTCGCGAGCTTCGACACGTTGATCGATCTGCTCAAAATCCCAGACTACGAGGGCTACACCGACGATAACAACACCAAGTATCTTGCTACGCTGATTGGGCTGCCAAACCGAAACGCAGCGCTCAGTGAAGCCATGCTGCGCGAGTATGATGAGAACATCGTCCGCCATTGGAAGCAGATTGTTGAGCGTCGTGCATTGGCTGGCGGCCAACCGCTCTTCATGAAGTACTTCCAGTATTTGGCGCTCCTCTTCAGCGAGATCTACCTCGATCACTACTTCCGCGACGCCGAGGGGCTGTGTGCGATGCTCACCGCCCAGGCTGCGGCCTTTAGCGCTGGTAAAGATCCTGGCGACAAAGTGGGGACCTACAGCCTAGACGATCTGCGTAAGCTCGCCTTCTGGCAGGCCACCGGATCGGGTAAGACGCTGCAGATGCACGTCAATATCCTGCAATACCGCCACTATCTGAATAAGCACGGGCGAACCAGCGAACTGAATCGGGTCATTCTGCTCACGCCCAACGAGGGACTCTCGCGCCAGCACCTGGATGAGTTCGGGCGTTCGGGTATGGAGGCTGAACTCTTCCGTAAAGACGGCGGAAAACTCTTCACCAGCCAGTCAATCGAGATCATTGATATTAACAAGTTGCGTGAAGACTCGGGCGTGAAGACGGTGGCCGTGGATGCCTTTGAAGGCAACAACCTCGTGCTGGTTGACGAGGGGCACCGTGGGTCGGGCGGCGAGGATTGGATGGCCAAACGTCGCGCCCTGGTCGAGCAGGGCTTCTCTTTTGAATACTCGGCCACCTTCAAGCAGGCCATGAAGGCGGCCAAAGATCCCGCCCTAACCGAAGAGTATGCAAAGTGCATCATCTTCGACTACTCCTACAAATATTTCTACCGCGACGGCTATGGCAAAGACTATGCAATCTTCAATCTGGGCGACGACACGCAAGAAGAGGTACGGTTAAGCTACCTAACCGGCGGCCTACTCGCCTTTTACCAGCAACTCCGGCTCTACCGCGACCGGCCTGGTGCCTTCACGCCCTACCTCCTTGCCCAACCGCTGATGATCTTTGTCGGCGGCAGTGTCACCAAAAGCACCTCGAAGCGCGACGTGTCCGATGTGGTTGACATCCTGCACTTTCTCGCTGCTATTGTCCACCCACGGCAGCGCAACACGGTCATCCGGCGCATTGAGCGGCTGCTGGGTGGTCAGGGGCAGTCTGGATTACTCGACGAGGGCAAGCGCGAGATCTTCGCCAATAGCTTCGGTTATCTGCTGAAACGAAGGCTGACTGCCGAACAGATCTACAACGATCTGCTCCAGGTTGTCTTCGCCGCTCCAGCAGCGGGGCTGCTGCATGTCGAGAACCTGAAGGGTAGTGACGGTGAGGTAGGGCTACGGGTTGGCACCAATGAGCCATTCGGCGTGATCAACATTGGCGACGCAGCGGGACTGATCAAAGAGATCGAGCGCACCAACGACGTTGCCATAGCGCGAGGTGAGACCGAGCCATTGGCGGTAAGCGAGCCTGAATTTGCTGGCTCGCTCTTCCGGCGCATCGAGGAGGCCAATTCGCCGGTCAACATCCTAATTGGCTCAAAGAAGTTCACCGAGGGCTGGAGCAGTTGGCGGGTGAGCAGCATGGGCCTGATGAACGTCGGTCAATCCGAGGGTTCGCAGATCATCCAGCTCTTCGGGCGCGGCGTGCGGCTCAAAGGCTACAACTTCAGCCTGAAGCGTAGCCTCCAGGTGCAAAAGGAATTGCAGATTGCGGCACCAGAAGATATTGACTGCCTAGAGACGCTGACGATCTTTGGCGTGCGCGCCAGCTATATGGCCGAGTTCCGCAAATATCTGGAGGATGAGGGGCTGCCAGCCAGCACCAACCGCGAGATGCTGACGCTGCCAACGATCCGGCCCTTTGAAAACAACCCGCCCCGTCTGCGCATCATCGCGGTCAAAGACGGGATTGACTTCAAGCGCCAAGGGGAGCGCCCGACGTTGGCGCGGATCAGTGGTACACCGCATCCGGCCAAGGTCTCGCTCGACTGGTACCCTAAGATCGAGAGCCAGCGTAGCGCCGGGGCGCACGGTGGTGGCGATGTGGTGAATAAGAATGAGGCCGAGCTGGGGCCAAGACAACTCGCTTTCATGGATTTCGACGCGATCCTCTTCGAGTTGCTGCGCTTCAAGAACGAGAAGGCTTGGTACAACCTCAACATCACCCGCGCAGGCATCAGTGACCTGCTCGAGAACCCAGGTTGGTATACGCTGAGCATCCCGTCCGAGGCGTTGGAATTGCGGAGCATGGGGCAGGTGCGCGTGTGGCAAGAGATCGCCGTCGCACTACTCAAGAAATATTGTGCCGTTTTCTATACATTTAAGCGCAGCGAATACGAAGCACCACACCTAGAGTATCGCGATCTGGAGTTCGACCCAGAGCAGAATCGGAACATCATTAAGGAATACAGCTTCGCAATCGAGTACTCTGAAACCAACCTGATCACGAAACTCAAGGATCTTATAGCGGACATTCAGCGGGGTGTTCTGAAGCCGTTGAAAGTCGGGGGCAATAACTTTGAGGCTTTGTGCTTCGCATGCCACCTCTACCAGCCACTGGTCTATCTCGACAGCAAACGTGTTGATGTAAAGCCGGTGGCGTTGAACGAAGGCGAGCGTGACTTCGTACTGCACTTACAGGCATTTCACCAAGCAAACCCTGCGTTCTTCACCGACAAAGACCTCTACCTGCTACGTAACCAGAGTCGGGGCAAAGGGATTGGCTTCTTTGAGGCGGGCAACTTCTACCCGGACTTCATCCTCTGGCTGATCTACGCCGGCAAACAGTACGTAACCTTTGTCGATCCAAAAGGGCTACGCAACCTGCGTGGCCCCGGCGATCCGAAGATCAGCTTCTACCGTGCGATTAAGAATGTAGAGCAGCGCCTTAGCGATCCTGACATTATCCTCAACTCGTTCATTGTCACCCCCACACCCCACCAAGAGGTCGCACATTGGAACGGTGGGAATGGATCAATGAGTATCAGCGACTTCAAGGCGCGCAACGTCTACTTCCAAGCCGATGAGCCAGCAACCTATATCATGGAAATCCTCAGCAAGATCACTAATCCATGAGCGATGAGCTAACCCAACTGGTGAGACAGCTACGCGAAATTGCTGCTGCACAAGGCGCAGCAGCGGCATCGCGCGTACTGGATGAACGAGCCACACACCTCTCTGCTGCTCAGCGCGAAGAGGTGGCGCTTATCGCCTTTGGCCAGGGGAGTCAGATCGGCAGCGTCGCCACGGGTGATCTTGTGCAAGGTAATCAGAGCAAGGGCCATGTTGATATCTTTGGCCAACTGCAAGGGGTTGCCGTTGCTGTCAACTATGGGCGGATCGAACTCAGTGCAACGCGCCCGCACGAGGAGGTACGCTCCCTGCTTGAGCAATGGCTCCAGCACTGCATCCAGCGCCTTCAGCGTGACCACCTCGTGCGCCTCGCCGATCAGCTTATGGCGTGCCCCTCGCTCCCACGCCTGCCCCTGGCCGCCCTACCCGACTTCACGGCGCTCTGCTTAGAGTTGCACTTCTGGGATGTTAAGCATCTACAGCTCCTCACGACGCTGGATGATCTGCTGGATGAGTTGGGGCTACTTCTGCCGATAACGTGGCGCGAGTTGCTGGAACTGCGTACCCTGCTCGCCAACGTAACGCTGAGCGAGGAGGAATTGGAGTATCTCTACGGGCATAGCCGTCCTGCCCGTTGGTGGCAGCGCCCGCAGGGATGTGACGCGGCAACAACGCTACGTCTGATGATCCAGCAACTTGCCGCTGCCCAAGTGCAGATGCCCGAAGCGCAACATCCGCTGGTTGATTTTGTTCACCGTCTCATGGCTGAGTATGCGCCCCAAATAGAGACGGTTACCCATGCATTGGCGCAATGGACGCAGCAGGTCGCTACCCGCTTGGGCTTAGCACCGCGCCAAGTTCCAGCCACGCCGCAGCCCACGCTACTCATCAAACTTAAACTGGCCCCAGGCGTGGTGCAACCCAGCCTAAGCCAACCGCACACCGTCGAAGTTGTACTGCATGCGTGGCTCCTCCCTGAAGTACAAGATCCGCTGGTCACAAGCAGACTCTGTACGCTCAAAGAGGTGAAGGATGATCTCCCTAGACTAGTCCGTCAGGCATGCCAGAAGCTATCACCAACACTCAGCATGACCGATCTGCCGATTGAGTTTCTGCTACCCCTAGAACTGCTCCCCTACGATGTCGATCAGTGGCCAATCCAGACAGGCATGCGTCGTACTCGGGAGCGGCCCGTAGGCCAGATTCACCCTGTCATGGTACGCTCCCTTGATCGCATCGAGAATCCTCAGCAGGATGCACAACTATTCCCCCGCTGGCAACAGCGTTGGCAATCTCTGCAAACGCCGCAAGCCCATGACATCCTCGTGACCGTGGATAACCTAGCGGCTTACCAGTTGCATCACATTGAGCGCGATCTACGCATGCATGGACACAAATCCCTCCTTCTACTCACTGCGCTGACCACGGCGAACCTTGATGATCTGCTCGAACTGCTCGATCTCGCCATAGAGCTTGGCGTACCCGCTGCGATCTTGACCCGACAGTGTTGCAGCGATCCCACGCATGTAGCAACCACCCTCCGTGAAGCCATTGCACGTCGTGCCATCCACGAACTACCACACCTCATACGAGAGCAGCGTCTGGAGGCCGAAAGCCCACAGCACCCAGGCCAAAACCTAACCCTCCTCTGGGATGATCCCCAGCGCATGCTCCCGGAGATGCTGTACCATACGGATCGGATGATGAGTGACAAGTAACCCACGATCCTAAAAGAAGGGCGGGGTTCGGGGAGGGCGAAGCCCTCCGCGAAAAACCCATCCCACGATCCTGGAGGAAGGGAGGGGATCGGGGAGGGCGAAGCCCTCCCCGAAAAATCCTCCCATGATCCTAAAGGAAGGGAGGGGATCGGGGAGGGCGAAGCCCTCCCCGAAAAACCCATCCCACGATCCCAGAGGTTCCAGAAACATTACCTGAAAGACTAAACTACTACCCACGGGGAAACTAATGAATAATTCATCATGGCGTTTTACTGGCGATGCGCCCCATGCGGGTATAGACGACTTGCCCGATCCACCAAGTTGGCGTAGCTTTGACGACCCGAATCGAACGCACGGAATGACCTATCGCATCCGCATGAGGGATGACGACACAACCTCCGACGAGGTAGAGCTAGTCAATGCCGCGCTACTCCTGCGCCGCCCACTGTTGATTACAGGCAAGCCGGGTATCGGCAAATCATCATTGGCCTATGCGGTTGCCAACGAATTGGGGCTTGGCACCGTACTGAGTTGGCCGATTACAACCCGTTCTACGCTCAACGAGGGACTATACGACTACGACGCGATTGGCCGTCTCCAGGATGCCAACTTACCGCAACACCGAGAGGTCGCCCCCCCTCTTGGCAAATACCTACGCTTAGGGCCACTAGGCACCGCATTGTTGCCGGAGCGACGGCCACGGGTATTGCTCGTGGATGAACTGGACAAGAGCGACATTGATCTCCCCAATGATCTGCTGCATGTCTTTGAAAAGGGGGAATACGAGATTCGTGAACTCTCGCGCTTAGGAGCGGAGCATGAAGAGGTGGTGAAGACATGGGACGACAAAGAGGCTCGGATAATCGGCGGCAAAGTGCGTTGCCAAGCCTTTCCATTCGTCATCTTTACCAGCAACGGCGAACGTGATTTTCCACCCGCATTTTTACGCCGCTGCCTGCGCATGACCATGCAGCAACCCGGCCCCCAGGAGCTGCGAGCAATCATTCGCGCCCACTTCGCCCAACACCTCCAAACGCACCCAGACGACGACCTGATGAGCAAGGTAGAGCCGATCATTAGCGCCTTCCTCAAACGCCGCGAGCAAGGCGATCTCTCGACCGACCAACTGCTCAACGCGGTCTATCTCGTCACCCAACAGGTTGACCCGCTCAGCCGCCCGGTACTGGTTGAGTCGGTCTGGAAATCATTGAGCAGCCAGTGAGTCTCGAACAGTTCATCGAACATCTACAGGCAAGCGTATCCGATCTCGCGGCTGAAGAGATCGCTGATACGCTCTACCTTGTCTTGCACCTTACACCGCGCCACGAGGTTGATCGAGGGGCAGAGGTAGATCTTTCTACGCATGATGCCAACACTCCAGAGCCACCCTTTGGAGCTACAACAGAATATGCAGCGCAGCATGAAGACGCGGCGTTAGCACAACATGAAAGTGATCCCACCCCGGTATCACAGGAAGATGAAGAGAGTAGATCAACGGCGTCATCAGATTCTCCTGCGCGCCCCTCTGATGCAGCAGCGAACCTCTATGCAGATGGTTGTTCACAGGGCGCTACAGCGTCTCTCAGCTTTCGCACCCCCCATGCACCGCCCCTAGTGGAACAGGCAGCCATTGCACGGTCGTTGCGCCTGCTCCTAATGCGCATCCCCTCACGCCGCATGCAGGAGTTGGATGAACCGATGACAGTGCGCCAGATTGCCGACACCCGCCTCTGGCTGCCAGTGCTGCGCCGACGTGTTGAACCGCGCTTTCGGGTAGCCCTACTCTTCGACGATACGCCCTCAATGGCCATTTG
The DNA here is from genome assembly GCA_003934145.1 of Candidatus Viridilinea halotolerans. Lineage (GTDB taxonomy): Bacteria > Chloroflexota > Chloroflexia > Chloroflexales > Chloroflexaceae > Viridilinea > Viridilinea halotolerans. The sequence continues at coordinate 19,961 of RSAS01000355.1, forward strand.
GCACAGTTCAATGCATGCCCTCGTACACATTCTGGAACGCCACAGCGCCATGCGTTCACCGCTGATCTACCGGCTCAACTTTGGCGCAGAGGAGGCGCTGCTTCGTCCCGGACTCAGCGGCACAAGCCGAGACTACCGCGCCGAGAGTGCATTGCGTGACCCAACGGGCAACACACTCATCCTGCTCGTCAGTGATGGCGTAGGGCCGCACTGGCGTGATGGCAGAATGGCCGCTGCACTCACCACTTGGGGGCAGCACAGCCTAGTGAGTATGCTACAGGTTTTACCCCCCAACCTCTGGGAGCGTAGCAGCTTAGGGGCATGGCCGGCGGCACGGGTGGTAGCGAGCCAACCAGGTGTTGCCAATCGCCACCTGAAGGTTCAACATCGGCGCGGGCGACGCAACCAACCCCCGAATAACGCCATTGCGCTCCCGGTCTTCCGGTTCAACGCCGCAGACATTGCCCAATGGTGCCAACTCGCCACCGGCGCACCCCACACCAGCGCCACGGCCTACAGCATCCAACGCGGCGCCGATCCGCGCATGGCGCACCAACGCGCCACCCCCCAAACAGCAGAAGTTATCGTCGAGCGCTTCATGAGCAGCGCCTCAGCCCCGGCCCAGCAACTCGGCGCGCTTCTCGCCGTCACCGCACCACTCAACCTAGCGATAGCCCGCTTAGTACAACGCGCACTACTACCCGAGTCAGATTCTACCCACCTAGCGGAAGTCTGGCTGAGCGGCCTGCTGCAACGTCCCGCCGACGCCGGGGCACCCACCAACGACCCCGAAGAGATCGTGTACGACTTCCAAGCGGGAGTACGCGAACGGCTGCGCGGGTACATCCCCGCCACCGATGCCCTCGCAGTGCTGCGAACTGTTTCGGCCTACATTGGCACACGCCTAGGCCAACCCCATGACTTCCGTGCTTGGTTCAACGACGGCAGCCCCCTTGCCGCAGACGACCCACGCCGCCCCTTCGCTGCAGTGGCTGCGGAGGTATTGTACGGCTTTGGCGGCGCCTACCGTGAATTAGCGGAGCGGTTGATGCGGGGGGAGGGGGGAAGTGGCCTAGCAGGAATGGATGAGCCAGAGACGGGAGCGTCTGACAATCTGCCGAAAGAAAGAGACACTTCAGCAAGAAGTACGATGAAGTCTGGCTCTAGGGAGACCTTTGGTCGCCTGCTGAAGGTTGCGATCAATAGCATTGCTACCTGCGAGGGTAAGACAACGTCGATTATTGAGGAGGAACTGGCCGAACAGGTTGGGTTGGCTGGTTCGACGTTGCGTCGCTACAAGAGTGGCTACCTGCCGCCTGATCCGCGCACAATTGAGGTTATTGCGGAGGCATCCATCCTGCGTGGATTCCTTTCCCGCAAATGGCTCGAACACTTCCTGCATGCCGCACGCTACCCCCAAGCCGACCGACTGCTCAAACAACTCTACCAAGACCCGCAGGTGCGTCCACGCCCGCCGCGCATCTATGAAAATCTGCCTGCCCCCAGCTACAACCAGTTTGTGATGCGCGATCAGGTCTTCGCCGATGTGCTGGATGGCCTGCAACAGCGTAGCTCCGTCGTACTCATTATTGGCATGGGGGGCAGCGGCAAGACCGCTCTCGCCCGCGAAGTTGCCGACACCTGTCTCCGTGGTGATGCCACCCATCCCCGTGATGATGCCCTCTATCCTCCCTTCGACGCAGCCGTTTGGATAAGCGACAAGGATTATCCAGGCACTACCAATCTCAGTGTGATACTCGACACGGTTGCGCGCACGCTCGATTATCCTGGCTTTACGCAGTTTGCCCACAGCGAGAAGCAGCACGAAGTGGAGCAACTCTTGCGCCGCCAGCGGGTGCTGCTAGTGGTAGACAACTTCGAGACGATTACCGATAGTGCGCTGCTCACTTGGCTGCACCGCTTACCCGAGCCGAGTAAGGCGCTCGTAACTACCCGTGAGTACGGGCGCGAATGGCGCAGCAGTTGGCCGGTCGAGATGCGCGGCATGAACGAAGCGGAGGCGTGGGCATTGGTGGAGCAGCGTCTGCGCCAACTACGCATCGAACACCTCGTCTCCACCCGCCAGCAACTCGAACCACTGCTCATAGCCACGGGGGGTAACCCCAAAGCTATCACCAGTGCTTTGGGTCTCGTCAAGCACGAGCGTCTTTCGCTACAGCAGGTGGTAGACGATCTCTATGCTGCCCGTGGGGATCTCTTCAAAGATCTCTTTGAACGAGCATGGAATCTACTTGACGAAGCAGCGCGACGGGTGCTGATGGTGGCGACCCTCTTTCCCACCAACGCCAGTGGCGACGCGCTCAGTGTCAGTGCTGATGTACAGGGCTTTGTCTTTGATCGCGCTGTTGAGCGGCTCTCCGATATGAGTTTGATCGATGAGCAGCGCCTTGACTTAAGCAATCCTCCGCGCTATGCATTGCACCCGTTGGTACGAGCATTTACAAAAGATAAATTAAGATTGAATACGACTTTTGAAATCGAAGCACGTAAACGAATGGGTGATTAGTGTGTATCCGTTCAGGGGGGGCATGATCCGCTGCGATCATGAAGACAACATGCTCTTACGCTTTACCGCGAAGGTGGCGAAGACCGCGAAGACCGCGAAGAACAGCGAGAGCTTGCTGCCATATGCATGATCTTCACGTACCTCGCGTATTTCGCGATCTTTGCGGTAACACAAAAGAATCTCTACCCCTTGAACTGATACAGAGCATAAATATTCCCCTACGGTTGGCGCAAACGGGAAGGTAAATAAGTGCCCCATTCACAAGAACGATAAACTACCTTATCGTTCCCGTACTCGCCCAAAACAGCCCGATTTCGCTCCCAAAGGAACGATAACATGTTGCAAAATCCCTCATTTGTGGTATCTTTGCGAGAACGATAAATCGCAACTAGCCCTCTTGGGAACCTCACGCATGCACCATGAAACTCTCGATCCCCTCGCGGCCTACTTGGCCCACCTCGACCAGCATCTGACCACCCGTGGCCGTCGCGACTCGCCGGCGACGCTGCGGGCGATCCGCTCCGACCTGCGGGCCTTCATCGCCTGGTGGCAGGCGGCCCGCCCTGTCGCCTTCAACCTGGCTTTGGTACTCGATACCGATCTCGACGACTACCTCACCCAGCGCCAGCGCGACGGGCGCGCCGCCGCGACGATCAATCGCGGCAATGCATCCTTGCGTAACTGGTTCGCCTGGGCGGTCGGCGAGGGGCTGATCGCGCACAACCCGACCGGCAGCCTGCACGATCTGCAAGTGGAAGAGACGGCGCCGCGTGGCCTCAATCTCGACGGGGTGGAGTGGCTATTGCGCGCTGCGGCCAAATTGGATGATCCGCTAGAGCGGCTGCGCGACACCGCGATGATCGTGTTGCTCTCCGACCTGGGCCTACGCTCACACGAGGCGGCCAGCCTTGAGTTGCGCGACCTTGACCTCGACGGCGGGGCGGTTACGGTGCGTATGGGCAAGGGACGCAAAGCCCGCCGCATCCTGATCGACCTTGACGGCCCGACGATGCGTCGCCTGCGCGCCTACCTCGACACGTTTTATC
>RSAS01000189.1 GCA_003934145.1 Candidatus Viridilinea halotolerans
GGGGTGCGGGGGCATGGCCCCCGAAGAATCTCCCCGTCCGGCGGGGGTGCGGGGGAGGCGCAGCCTCCCCCGCAAATCTCTTTTGCTGTTGCGCGTTGACGGCGAAGCCGTCAACGCGCAACAGCAAAAGAGATTTGGGGCTTGCCCCAAGAGCACTTTTATGGCAATAGCGCAAAAGACAAAGAAAAAAAGAACATGCAACCCGACGAATTCCGCCAGGCGGCCCACGAACTGGTAGACTGGCTGGCCGCCTATCGCACGCACACCGCTGAATTGCCCGTCTCGTCGCGGGTGGAGCCGGGGAGTGTACGGGCGCAGTTGCCACCTACGGCTCCTGAGGAGCCGGAGTCGTTTGCGGCCCTCGTGGCCGACCTGGAGCACATTATCATGCCCGGTATTTCGCATTGGCAGCACCCGCGCTTCTTTGGCTACTTCCCGGCCAACGCGAGCCTTGCTTCGGTGCTGGGCGATCTGGTAAGTTCGGGGCTGGGGCAACTGGGCCTCAACTGGCAGGCCAGCCCGGCGCTGACCGAACTGGAAGAGCAGATGTGTCTCTGGATGCGCGAACTGCTCGGCCTGTCGCCTGCATGGCAGGGTGTCATTCAGGACACGGCAAGCACCGCAACGCTCGTGGCGCTCATTTGTGCCCGCGAGCGCCTCACCAGCTACGGCGCAACCCGTGGCGGCCTACAGGCCGAAGAGTTGCCACTGATCGTCTATTGCTCCGGCCAGAGCCACAGTTCGGTCGAGAAGGCGGCACTCTTGGCGGGCTTTGGGCGAACTAATTTGCGCCCCATCGCCACTGATGGCGAACATGCCATGCGTCCCGACCTGCTCGCCGCAGCAGTTACGGCGGATCTGGCGGCGGGCTACCGCCCCTGCGCCGTCGTGGCTACCACCGGCACGACGGCCACCACCGGGCTTGATCCAATTGCGGCCATCGCCGAAGTGTGTCGCCAGCATGGACTCTGGCTCCACGTTGATGCCGCGATGGCCGGCTCCGCCATGATCTTACCCGAGTGTCGTTGGATGTGGGATGGCATTGAAATGGCCGATAGCCTCGTACTCAACCCCCACAAATGGCTTGGCGTCGTCTTTGACTGCTCGCTCTACTACGTACGCGACGCGCAGCACCTCATTCGCGTGATGTCCACCAACCCGAGTTATTTGCAGACCAAAGCGGATGGCGCGGTGATCAACTACCGCGACTGGGGCATTCCCTTAGGGCGACGCATGCGCGCCATGAAACTCTGGTTCATGCTGCGCCTCGAAGGGGCGGCGGCGTTACGGACGCGCTTGCGGCGCGACATCGAACTGGCACAGTGGTTCGCCGCGCAGGTAGATGCCAGCGCCAACTGGGTGCGTCTCAACCCGGTACACCTGCAGACCATCTGCATCCGCCACGAGCCGCCTGGGGTCGAGGGCGAGGATCTGGATCGTCACACCCTTGAATGGATCGGGCGCATCAACACCTCCGGCGTAGCGCTGCTCACCCCGGCGGTGCTTGACGGACGCTGGATGTGTCGCGTCAGTCTGGGGGCCGAGACCACCAGCCACGAAGACGTGGCCCACCTCTGGGTGGCCCTGCGCGAAGCGGTGGAATGAGTGCGTTGTATATGGGGGGACTGCGGCCTTTTGGCGGGGGGCGTGGGGCGCAGCCTCCCCCGCAAAACTCTTTTTGTTTCGTTTTGACGGCTTTGCCGCCAAAACGAAACAAAAAAAAGAGTATAATCATGGCATTACGTCCGCCCTGCGTTGCAGGTACGTTGTGCCTAGTCAAACTCATGTTTAGGAGGACTCAATGAAAGGTCTGGTTCGTTTTCTCGGCGTTGCTGCTCTCGTGGGTATCGGAATCGTCATTGTGCGTGCGCTGCGTCAGTATCGTGAAAATACCACCTTCGAGTTGGCCCCTGCCACCCCCGGCGGCAGCCCCAGTGCTCGCCGCAGCATCAGCCCCGAACTGCTCAGCATTCTTGCCGATCCCGGCGATAAGGGGCCAGTTGAGTTGGTCACCGATGGCAGTGGCAAAGAGTGGCTCGTCAATCGGCGCAACGGCTTCCGCTACCCCGTTGAGGATGGCATTCCGATTATGCTGCTCGAAGAGGGTGAGAAGTATAAGGATGAGAGTTTGATCCAGAAGTAGTGTTTTGGGCATGGCTTCGCCCACGCGCATCAAGTTAGGCCTTGCGGCGGGGGTTCGGGGGAGGCGAAGCCTCCCCCGAAGGACTTTTTTCTTTCGTTTTGGCGGCTTCGCCGCCAAAACGAAAGAAAAAAGAGGGTTTGGGGCGCAGCCCCAGCAGCGGATAGAGATATAAAAACATGCAAGACAGCAACATCCCCGGTCGCTTCGGGCCTTACGGTGGGCGCTATGTGCCCGAGACGCTGATGCCGGCGATGACTGCGCTGGATGCGGCCTATGCGGCAGCGAGTGCCGATCCCGCTTTCTGGGCGGAATTGGAGCATTTGCAGCGTACCTACACGGGCCGTCCTACTGCCCTGACCTTCGCCGCCCGCCTGACTGCGCATTGCCGCGGCGCGAAGATCTACTTCAAACGCGAAGATCTCGCCCATACTGGTGCCCATAAGATCAATAACGCCCTCGGTCAGGGCCTGCTCGCGCAGCGTATGGGCAAGCGGCGCATCATCGCCGAGACGGGCGCAGGGCAGCATGGCGTCGCTACCGCCACGGTCTGTGCGCTACTTGGCTTGGAGTGTGTCGTCTATATGGGTGTAGACGATATGGCGCGCCAGCGCCCCAATGTCTTCCGCATGCGCCTGCTCGGCGCTGAGGTGCGCGGCGTCGAGAGCGGCTCGCGTACGCTCAAGGATGCCATCAACGAAGCCATGCGCGATTGGGTCACCAACCCCGCGAGCTACTACCTGCTCGGTTCGGCGCTTGGCCCGCATCCCTATCCGACGATGGTGCGCGATTTCCAACGCATCATTGGGTGCGAAGCGCGCGAGCAGATCTTGGCCGCTGAGGGCCGTCTGCCCGATGTGGTGGTCGCGTGCGTTGGCGGCGGATCGAATGCAATCGGCATTTTCCACCCCTTCTTAGAGGATGCTGATGTCGCCCTGCGCGGCGTCGAGGCTGGCGGGCGCGGCGAATTGCTTGGCGACCACGCGGCCCGTTTTCGCGCCGCCAGCCCGGGCGTACTCCAAGGCACCTACTCCTACGTGCTGCAAGACGAGGCGGGCCAGATCGCGTTGACCCACTCGGTCAGTGCCGGGCTGGATTACGCCAGCGTCGGCCCCGAACATGCCTGGCTGCACGACACCAAACGCGCCAGCTACACCTGCGCCGACGACGAAGAGGCGCTCGACGCTTTTGAGACCTGCGCCCGCATGGAGGGCATCATTCCCGCGCTCGAAAGCGCCCATGCCATCGCCGAGGCGCTCAAGCTCGCCCCCACCATGGGCCGCGACCAGATCATCCTCGTCAACATGTCGGGGCGCGGCGACAAAGACATCTTTACCGCTGCTGAAGCGCTAGGTGTGGTGATCTGAAGCTACAAGATGCGCCATCATCCTCAACCCCGCCGCCCGCAGCGCCACTAGGCGCTGCGGGCGGCGGGGTTGGAGTATCGCTTGGTGACGACGCACGCCTGCGGTGAGGCGACCGAACGCACCTATCAGGCGCCGCAACAGGGTGCGACATGTGTGGTTGCCGTCGGCGGTGACGGCACAATCAACGAGCTACCTAACAGGCGACGGCAGGGCCTGGGCGCGGCGAAATCGGGTATTGTGCCGCTTGGCACCGGCAGCGATTTCGTCCAGGTGCTGCCTGTGGCGCGAAACAGCGTTACAACTGTAGTACTCTCGCCTCACCGCATCCGACTCAGAATGTGCCGCTTCTGGCTCTCAAACTCTTCGGACGAGAGAATCCCGCGATCCCGTAAGTCGGCCAGACGCGTCAGTTCGTCCACAATCGAGGCCCGTGCGGCTGGGGCCGCTGCTTGGTGGGGCGCATAGTCACTCTCCGGCAGGTAGCCGTAACCACGCTCGTGGTTGTGTTTAGCATCCAGCATCGCCCGCTTGAATTGCACCGGGTCGGCGATGCGATCCATAACGTTGTTGCTCTCTTCACCCGATGCAGTCAGAATCGCTATGGTGCCAAAATTCAGCATCCGCCCCAGCAGGCTCTGACGTAGCTCAACATCGTTGATCTTTTCGAGCGACGAGGCTACCGCACGCTTATTGATCACCCCATGTAATTGAATTACCCGTCGGTCAGTAACGATGTACTGATCACTTGACCAACGCAAATAATCAACAAAGCCACTAATCAAAACAATTGTACTAATGCCAAAGCAGATCAGCAGAATCAGATTACTTGCTGTCATCTGACCAATCACCAGGCTCTTGGTGTCAAAGGCCATATGCGAAGCCACGCCAGCAGCCACCAGCAGCGAAATGAGCGAGAGTTCGGCGAGAATGTTGGTAATCAGCACGAAGATGTGTTGACGTGCGACGTAGAGGATCTGCTCGCCAGCACTGAGTTGCTGCTCAATATAGTCCATACACAACGCTCCTTTGTCCTTTGCGAGGATGCGTGGGAACCAAGTTCCCACGCATCCTCGTAAGGGGCTTACGGCCCCTAAAACCCCGCCGGAGGGGGAGGGTTCTGTGGGGGCATGGCCCCCGCATCCCCGCCGGACGGGGGGATTCTGCGGGGGCCATGCCCCCGCGCCCCCGCCGGACG
>RSAS01000466.1 GCA_003934145.1 Candidatus Viridilinea halotolerans
TCCCCATCATCTATCTGCGGCTTGCGGAGCGAATGTTCTGTCCGCCCTTAAACCCACCGGACGGGGGATTTGTGGTGGCATGGCCCCCGCACCCCCGCCGAACGGGGGAATTCTGCGGGGGCATGGCCCCCACATCCCCGCCCGATTGTGGCTCACCGGCCCAGCAATTGCCCAACAACCAAAGTGATCGCCCCAGAGTTGGCCGTGATCGCGTAGGGATCATCGCCCAGCCCCATGGAGGTGAGGTTCTCGTCGAGCGTGTAGCGTTCAAGTTGGTCGGGGTCGAAGGTGCGGAAGGCCCACGCGATGCCGAGCATCTGCTCGAAGCTCATGTCGGTCTTGATGTGATCGCGCAGGGCGCCGCTGATGTCGCTCAGCATCTGCACTTGGTTGAGGATGTGCTGATCGCGCACGCGCTGGATGATGGCCTGGATTACCTGTTGCTGGCGGCGTGCGCGAAAGTAGTCGCTGTCGGGGTGGCGCACGCGGCTATACATCAGCGCGGTGGCCCCATTCATGTGCTGGCGCCCAGGCAAAAAGTGGGCCACTGTGTAGCGATAGTCCATCGTGGGGTAGCTGGGATCGTAGATCTCCTGCTCAACCTCAACCGTAATGCCACCAATCGCATCAACTGCCAGCATGAAGGCGCTAAAATCGGCACGAACGACGTGGTGAATGGGGATGCCCAACAGTTCACTCATGGTGCGGCGCGCCAACTCGCCGCCGCCCCCCAACTGCGGGTTGGCTTCACCCACCACCGTCGCGCTATTGATACGGGCATAACCGTAGCCGGGGATGGGCGCCATCAGATCACGCGGGAAGGAGAGCAGCGCCACACGCTGACTGGCCGGTTCGAGGCGCACGACCATAATCGCATCCGAACGCGTTTGCCAACTCTCGCCGGGGCGGCGGTCGCTCCCCAATAAGAGGATGTGCAGGGGTGTCTCTGCAGGCGGCGCAACGCCAATGGTGGGCATTAGGGTAGGCACGGGCGCACTGCCAATGGCCGGCAACGGGATCGGCGTCGGCAGACTCAGCAGGGTCGCGGTGGGAGTGGGTGGCGGCGCGTCATGGGGCAACTCCGCATCACGCGTTGCCAGCAGCAGCGGCACAGCACTTGTCGTTGCTGCTGGCGTTTCCCAAGCCGCTAGCACCAACGGTTGCGAGGACATGGTTGCTGTGGCATTCGGTAGCGCCAGCATAGGCGTAGACGTAGGCGCGGGCAGTGTGATGGTTGGCACCGGCACCACCGTGGTAACCTGCATGGCCACCAGATTCTCGCGGATCGTATAGGCGGCCCGCGTGATGCGACCCGCCGCTAAGCCGAGGCTCAGGGCCAGCACGGCCAAACAAGCGATCAGAAAATAGTGCCACCACGGGCGGTAGGCGAGGCGCACCTGCGCCTGCGGCGTGGACACCTCAGTGCGCACCCGCACCGGACGAGGCAGGGCGGGCGGTAGTTCCATCTGACGCGGTGTCGTCGCCAACAACTCGGCCAAAAACGCATCTTGCGTCTCAGTGGTTTCGCTGCGCTGCCGTGCGTAATTACGCTCCATATGCTTTATGTTACGCCTTCCGGCGGAGGTTTGAAGGGGGCAGCGCCGCTTCAGGCGGGGGGCGGGAACCTGGTTCCCGCGCCACGCCGCGCACGCCAGCGGGACATGGGGCGTTGCCCCACAAAAGGTAACCATGACGCAAAAGGACAAACGACTAGGGCTACGTCAAGGTCACCTCCGGTGGGGGTTCGGGGGAGGCTTCGCCTCCCCCGAAGAACTTTCTTTCTTTTTGGCGGCGAAGCCGCCAAAAAGAAAGAAAAAAGAGGGTTTGGGGCGCTGCCCCAATGACTTTGACGTGGCCCTAACAAACGACAACCAAGTATAACATTTTCCTGAAAACTCTGGTATGATGGTGGCATTTGTCATTTGTGAGGGTACTATGGTCAGCTAGGCCCGTCGGCCAGTCCGTTTGGACGGCGAGTCTACGAAGGAGCAAGTGGTATGCGTTCCCACCGTTGGGTACTCGCGCTGGTCATTCTCGTCCTCATTGCTGCCGTTGTCCCGGCTCATGCTCGCCCGCTGCCGAATAACATTATTGTTGTTGATCCCAATGAAGATCCGCCGCCAAATTTGTTGACAGGTGAAGAGGTCGAGCGGATTGCGTTGCTGAAGCATGCGGCGTTGCCATTGCCCATGAGTCCGGTAAGCCCCAATGATGAGAGCGTGCTCCTGATGAGCGATGATGAGATCGCCTTTCTCGATCTCGCTGACGGTGCCATACGCTCGGTTGATCCGGCCTATTTTGATCGTTACATCCCGTTGCCTCTGCTCGGTTTCTCCAAGTTTAGTTGGATGAACAACGATACGTTGGGGGCGTTGGCGCTCGATATGGGGGCTAACTCTTTTGATGATGCCCTCGTGCGCCTCTACATCCATCGCCAGAGTACGGCGATGTGGAGCGAGCCAGTGCGCATCCGCAGCGATGTCGAGTTGATCTCGGTTGCGCCCGACCTGCGCCAGATGTTGGTGCTCTTGCCGCCTGAGGATCAGGCGGGGGGCAATGGCGATCAGTTTCGCTCTTTGCGCGTGCGTGTGACCTTGCCGACCGTCGGTGGGGCGAGCCACGAGCCGCGAGTGGTGCCTAATCGCCTCCAAGCCGCCGTTGCGCGGGCGCGCAGCCACCCCTTTATGCAGCGCATCTGGGGCTGGCAAGAGGGTGAGGACGAGACGGTTGCCGCGACCGCACGGCAGTACGACATCGCCTTGGTGCGCGATGGTGATCCCCAAGCGCGCTATCTCACCTCGGTGCCTGCGATTTCGGTGCTTTTTGGCGATGCATGGAGCGATAATTCGCGTAGTTTAGCCGTCTCCATCTTTGGCTTGGCCGACACCGAAGATCCCCGCCCGAGCTTTGATGGTGCTCGCCTCTCTGATGAGGTCTACCGCGATGCGACGGGCAATCTGCCGCCGGCGCTCAACTCCATCCTGCAGAACAACAATACCTATATCGTGGATACCGCCAGCGCCACCACGCAGATCCTGCGCCCCGAAGCGGGGGCCGCGCCGCCGATCCTCAATGCAATGGCATGGTCGCCCGGTGGCGAACACTTGCTGGTTAGTGCGTGGTATCCGGGCCGTGTGCGTGGGCGCACCCATCCGATCTACTTTCCGCAGTTTAGCGAGCGGGCTGCGCTACGGGTCTACAACCGCGAATTGCGCCTGCTGAACCAACTCGACCACAACCTCTTCAGCGGCCCCGCGTTTGCAAACATCGCTGGCGAGATGGTTTCGCCCGATGAGGTAATCTTCCGCGCTAGCGGTATCAACCGCCACGCCTACTACTGGAACCGTGTCAGCGGCGAGTTGCGGGCGATTGGGCAGCAGGCGGGGAGCTACTACAATGTCTTTGCAGCCAAACGCACCCGTCAGATTGTCTACGCCTTTAACTCGTTTACCACGCCCACCGATGTTTACCGCATTGGGTGGGATGGGCGTGGGGCGACACGCCTCACTTGGCTAAATGAAGAACTGCGCGAGATGGCGAACCTGCGCGAGGATGCCGTCAGCTTCCGGCTGCCCAACGGGGCAACACGCCAAGGTGTGCTGATTCAGCCCGCCACTGCACCCTTCCCGCCGCGCGACACGCGCATTATCGTCTGGCAGCAGGGCGGGCCGGGTGGTTCGATGCACAACGAGTGGAGTACGTACGTCGAGCAGCCCTACGCACTGCTGCCCGGCATGGGCTTTGCGCTACTCGTTACGCCCGTGGCGGGACGACCAGGCTATACGCCTGCCGCCTTCAACAGCCTCGTGGATGGAACCAATTTTGGCGCGATTGATATTGATGAGCAGGCCGCAATTGCCCGTGAGATGATCCGCCGCGGCTGGACAAGTCCGGCCAAGTTGGGTATCACCGGCTGCTCCTACGGCGGCTACTTTACCTTGCAGAGCGTCATTCGCCACCCCGATCTCTACGCTGCCGCCAATCCGCAGTGCGCCCTAGTGGACGTGATCAGCGAATGGACGCGCGGCTATTCCGCGCTTGCACCCTACATGATGGGCCTGCCTCCTTACGCAATCACCGAGGAGTACCGCCGCGATTCGCCCGTCTACAATGCCAACCGCATTCGCGCCGCCGTGCTCACCTTCCACGGCACCCAAGACTTCCTGCCGATTGTGCTCAACGAAAACCTGCACCTCCAACTAAATAACCTCGGGGTACCGGCGCGTATGGTGCGCTTTGTGCAAGAGGGCCACGGCCTTATGGACATGGATAATCAGATCTATGCTGCGCAAGAGCAGGTGCGCTGGTTTAGGTTGCATCTGCGCTGAGGTTGGCGTTCAGGTAGCTACGCATTCGTGGCGGGGATACGCCCTTTGCCCCTCACCCCCCTACCCCCTCTCCCGCTTGCGGGAGAGGGGGTAGGGGGGTGAGGAATGGGGAGGATGCGGAGGGCTACGCCCTCCGCATCCTCCCCGCTGGGATGGGGGGTTTGCGGGGGCCATGCCCCCGCACCCCCAGCGCGGCAAACTGCAAAGGTGAAGGGGCGGGCCGTTGGCTTCGACAAGCTCAGCCAACGGGCCGTTGGCTCGGTGGCTGAGCCTGTCGAAACCAGCTTGTCGAAGCCAACGACCCGCGCTTAGGACTTATTCGCGCTAAGACAAGGTTCGTGGCAACGTTACCGTTTGCGCCAATAGGTAGTGC
>RSAS01000078.1 GCA_003934145.1 Candidatus Viridilinea halotolerans
AGACCTGTGAGGTCTATGCTCTCCCTTATTTGAAAGGTATTGGGCCATGCCCCCACGCCCCCGCCGAACGGGTGATTTTGGCGTAGCCCTATCTAACCCCTAACTACAATCCTGCGCAGCAGCGCCACATGCAATGCCCGTAGCGCTTCGAGGTTAGGGAGCGGCATGTGCGCCCCATACGGCCCGCCGTATTGCTCGCGGGCGTAGGCGCTGACGATGCGCTCGATGGTGGGGCGCTGTTCGGGAAGCGCGGCGGCAAGGGTGGCGCCATACTCTAGCGGGGTGGCCTCTGCCCCTTGGCGCAGCCCCCCCCAGCGCGCCAAGAGCGCCATGCCCGCGTAGGCCGCCGTAGCCCTGCTCAGCCCGCGTAGTTCGTAACGCCAGCGCCCGTACATAAGCCCCCAGAGTAGCACCGCGCTGCCGATGATGCTCCCTAGGAGGGCTGGAATTCGTCGCAGGTCGCGGCCCGGCGCGGCAGCAGGGGCGGATGAGCCAGGGTTGACGATGATGTCGGGAGCGGGGTTCTGCTCCAAGCCCGCATCCAGATCGTCCAAATTACCCACTGGCTCCGGCGGCGGCGGCGGGATGCTTGGCTCATCCGTATCGCTGCCCATAGCTGCCGTCAGGGGGCGCAATGGCGCGTTGGTATAACTAGCAGCCGTTGGCTCGAAACGCTCCCAGCCGTAGCCCGGAAAGTAGACTTCCGGCCAACTGTGGGCCACATTTTCGCGCACCATGTAGATGCCGCGCTCAGCGTCGAATTCGCCCCCCGCGTAGCCGCGCACCCAACGCGCCGGGATGCCTTGCGCACGCAACAGCACTACCATCGCCGAGGCAAAGTAGTCGCAGTAGCCTTCGCGCTGCGTAAAGAGAAACCAGTCTACATGATCCGCCCCCGGCGGCGGGGAGGGAATGTTCTCGTTGTAGGGCAACGTCCGCAGGTAGTTCTGGTAGAGCAGCGCAACATCGTAGGGCGTGCGCGCCCCCGCTTCATCCACAAGGCGGCTGGCCAGTTCGTAGGTGCGCTCGCTGACCGTCGCGGGCAACTGGAGGTAGCGTTCGCGCACCCAAGCAGGGTAGTCGCTGCCTGCGGCGCGCAGACTGGCCACATCCGCTCCGCTCACCAACGCTGTCACGGTGTAGATCTGCCCGGCGCGCAGCCGTTCTTGGCTGACAATTAGCGCCGTCTCGTCGTAATTGGCAACGAGTGCGCTGCCTTCGTTACGATAGTTGTGTTCGATCTGCGTGGCGACACTAACGCTCGTGGCGCTGCCCCCTACCATAATCAGATCATCGAGCCGATCACTGGCAAGGGTAAAGGTCTGTGCCACCGGACGACGCGCCCGCGTCTCCAACAGCGGAATCGGCTCAGCCGGGCCGCGCGGCGTGCGCACCTGCTCACGCGAGGCGGCACCAAGGATGGCGCGTGCTTGTTCGCCCACCGTATTCTGCCAATCGCTGCCGGTGTAGCGATCAAAGGCCGTGCCGCGCCAATAGTCATACTCCGTTGAACGTACTTCCATTACGAGATCAGTGGTCAGGTGGCGCGCCCCTCCCAGCGCCGCCGTCCCCGTGGTGAAAGCGCCGCTCCCCGCGCCGGGCGGGGCGTTCAACGTACTGAAGAGATCCTCCCAGCGCTCGCGGGCGGTGCGAAACGGACTGCTCAGCGTATCCCAGGTGCGCGTAGCCCGTTCGAGCGAAACTTCGCCCGGCAGTGCCGCCGTCATGGTGAGCAGCAGGCCCACCATGATCGCCGCCGAGGCGAGAAAGCGCACCACGAGGAGATCGGGATACTCGATCTGAAAAGCGTCCCACAGCGCTTGGCGCTGCACAATATGTTGGTAGACGAGCAGCAAAAGCGCGGCAGCCAAGAAGATGAAGAAGGCAAGGGTGGGTTTGGGCAGCACATAGGTATAGTTGATCAGCGCAACCAAGCCATTGAGCAAAATGGGCGGCCAGATCCAGCCTTGGCGCAAGACCATCCAGGCGCTGCTGTAGGCCAAAAGCCAGACGAGCAGACAGAGGACAAAAACAAAGAGCAGAATATCCTCACCGCGCCCGCCGAAGATGATCACACGCGCCCAGATAATCGTGCGAATAAGTAACTCTGTCGCCTGATCGCGCCAGGTCGTCAGACGCTCATCCATAAGCGGGCTGAGCAACTGAATCGCCCAAGTGAACGCGAGCGCGGCACTGAGCGGATGGGCCACCCACCCAGGCAACTGCGGCAAACGGGCAAAAACGATGCCCGCCAACAGGCCCAAGAGCGCCATCGGGCGCAGCACCTCCAGCCCGGGTGCCCAATTGGAGATGGCCAGTGCCCACACCACCGGACTGACCATGAGCAGCAGCAACAGCGCCCCAGGCAGGGTGGTGGTCAACTCGCGGCTCAGTTTGGGCTGGGGGTGGGTCGTGGTAGCCATAAGAAGGTCTAGGGTTTTTACCGTAGAGGGCGCAGAGGACGCAGAGGAACGCGGAGAGGGTATGGTGGAGAACAATTCTTGACGTTAAAAACCTCTGCGCATCTCTGCGTGTTCTGTGGTAAAAAACAGAAGCGCCAAGCCTCAAAAACCTCTGCGCAACTCCGCGTACTCTGTGGTAAAAAACAGAAGCGCCAAACTTCATCCCAGCTTCGCAAAAACCCGCTCGGCATTGGCCCAAAGCTGAGCCGCGACCTGCTCCAGCGGCTCGTTGCGCAAGGCAGCAAGTTGGCGCACGACATACGCCACATGGGCGGGTTCATTGCGACGACCACGGTGAGGATGGGGCGTCAAGTAGGGGCTATCGGTTTCGGCGAGCATCATCGTCGCAGGTACGCGGCGCGCCACATCGTGGAGATCGTGAAGCTTCGCAAAGGTGAGTGGGCCGGAGAAGGAGAGCATAAAGCCGACATCAAGGCAACCCTCGGCAAAGGCCCAATCGCCCAGAAAGGAGTGCAAAATACCCGGCTGCCCGCGTGCCGTATCAGCGAGAATGCGCAATGTATCGGCCTGCGCATCGCGGCTGTGGATCACCACCGGCAAACCCAATTCACGCGCCAAGCTGAGTTGAAGTCGCAAGACCTCTTCCTGCTCCTCCAGGGGTGCCTTCTTCCAATAGAAATCGAGGCCAATCTCGCCAATTGCTACCACACGCGGGTGCGCCGCCAGCGCTCGTACCTGCGCTAGCCAATCAGTAGGAAGATTATCAAGATGATTCGCCTGCACCCCAACCACCGCAAAGACCTGTGGATACGCCTCAGCAAGCGCAATCGCCGCGTGCGATGAGGGCAGATCATAGCCAATCTCGACCATGCGCGTCACCCCAGCGGCGACCGCTCGTTCAATCACCGTAGCCCGATCGGCGTCAAACTGATCCATGTGCAGATGGGCGTGGGTGTCAATAATGGGAAAAGCATTGTCCATAGCGTGGGCATTGTAGCACAGGCGCAAGCGCAGGCAATCCAGGTT
Organism: Candidatus Viridilinea halotolerans; assembly: GCA_003934145.1. Lineage (GTDB taxonomy): Bacteria > Chloroflexota > Chloroflexia > Chloroflexales > Chloroflexaceae > Viridilinea > Viridilinea halotolerans. Next base: position 3,450 of record RSAS01000078.1, read on the forward strand.
TTTCTGGGGGAACCAATATTCCCCCAGATCCTACGTCCGCCCTTCCTTCTCTAGCCTCTGCTCTCTCCTACCGCGATCCCTCTTCGACATAGATGATCTTACTGCCTTGCGGCTCCAGCGTGACGGGAATAGGACGCAGTTCGGGGAGGGCGTTGCAGATGGCGCGATGGCGTTCGGGGGGGGCAAAGAGCATGAGGAAGCCGCAGCCACCAGCGCCAAGAATCTTGCCACCGAGCGCACCAGCGGTGCGGGCGCGTTCGTACCAGTAGTCAATCTGCGGATTGCTGATCCCCGAGGCCAACTCCCGCTTGAGCATCCAGTTCTCGTGGAGAATATCGCCCAAGTTGGTGATCGTATTGTTGAGCAGATCGCGGTAAAGGTCACGGGCCAGTTGCACCATACGGCGCAAGTTCTCGCGCCTAGCGGGATCGCGCTCGGTATTGGTGCGCTGTTCGCTCAAGACGTTCTGGGCCTGGCGCGTGCCGCTCGTATACAGCATCAAGATGTGTTGCAGGAGCTGGCTACGAGTCTGAGGGGCGCAAATGACAGGATCAACAAAGACGCTCTCGTCGGGGTTGAACTGAATAAACTGGAGGCCGCCATAGGCTGCAATGTACTGATCCTGCTTGCCAATGGGGGCGCCACAGCGTTCAATCTCGATCTCGCATGCCTCGTGGGCCAAGCGCTCCGCACCGGCATAGTGGCCACAGTGAGCATAAAGCGCATTAAGAATACCGACCGTGTAGGTACTGGAGGATCCTAAGCCGGTGCCTTCGGAGGGAATGTCGGAGATGGACGTAATCTCGATGCCGCGATCCACACCCACAATGCGCAGCGCCTCGCGAATGAGCTCATGCTTCAGATCATCAACAGAATCAACAATTTCAGTAATCGAATAGCTCGCACGAATGCGATCATCAAACTTTTTATTAACCGTGATGTAAATATACTTATCAATCGCCATACTCACCACCGCACCCGGTTCATGGCGATAGAATGCTGGAAGATCGCTTGCTCCACCAGCAAAACTGATGCGCAGCGGCGTACGTGAAATGATCATAGAGCCTCCTTATATTTTACGTTATGCCTTTCGGCGAGGATTTGGGGGCATGGCCCCCAAGCAAGCCCCCTTGCTTGGGGGATTTGGGGGCATGGCCCCCAAGAATGCTCCCGCTCGGCGTGGGTTTGGGGGCATGGCCCAATACCTTTCAAATAAGGGAGAGCATAGACCTCACA
>RSAS01000763.1 GCA_003934145.1 Candidatus Viridilinea halotolerans
CGGAACACGTTGTTCACAAACTACGAATGGCCTTCTTGTACATAATCCGCAGGTACCTGTAACGTAGGATCGCGCTTTCTGAAACCTTGTCTAAAGCGTAAACCGATGCACAACCAACTGCACAACCCAACCCCAGCAACACACGTCCGCCAAGCTGGATTCTACGTTCTCCGGTTTTCGTTCTACGCCCTGCTGGTCGGGCCGATCTTAGCGCTGGTTTTGTATGCACTCTCGATGCGCTGGTTCTTCCCGCAGTTGCTGCCCGCCGAATGGACGCTCACGCCGTGGTTGCGACAACTGAGCGATGCGCGCACCCAGGCGGCGGTTGGCACCAGCCTACAAACCGCCGGGATCACGACGGCGCTCGCCCTGCTGCTTGGGCTACCTGCCGCACGCGTGCTAGGCTTGCGGCGCTTCCGGGGGCGGACACTCGTGCTACTCATTCTGTTCCTGCCCACGGTAGTGCCCCCGCTGGCGATAGGCATGGGCCTGAACGTACTCTTTTTGCGCCTGGGCTTGGCCGGTAGCGTGCTGGGCGTGGTGCTCGTCCACGTCGTTCCGGTGCTGCCATATACGATCTTCGCCCTGCTAGGTGTCTTTGCCCGTTACGACGAGGGCTACGAAATTCAGGCGCGCACGCTGGGCGCAAGCACACGGCAGGTCTGGCGGCACGTTGCCCTGCCACTGCTGGGGCCAGGGCTGGCGGTAGCGGCGCTCTTCGCATTTCTGGTAAGCTGGAGTCAGTACATACTGACCCTGCTCATCGGCGGCGGACAGGTGATCACACTGCCCATTCTGCTCTTTGCGGCGGTAGCGGGCGGCAACCCAACCTCAATCGCCGGGCTGGCCCTGCTCTTCGCCGCGCCACCCGTGCTTGCAATTGCCCTCGCGGCCCGCGCCCTTGGCATCGGGGCGACCAACATTGGCCAGCAATTCTGAGAGAGGGGGCAACCGGACATACGCATGAACGTAAGCCCCTAGCGGGCCTTCCGGCCTATACATTACCCACAAACCCGTAGAACACCATACGTAGGGGCGCAACAGCGGCCATCCCCCACGAGCTGGTAGGCGTGGATCGCCCCAAGGTCGCTGCTGCGCCCTGGGGCGATCCACGCCCGGCACCCCGTGCGCACGCTCAAGGCGCAATGCCCCCATTGGGATCATGATGGCGGCATGAGAGGGCTTGGGGGCGCTCCAAGAAGGTGGGAGAGGGGGGAAGGCCACGAGATTCTTGGTGTTCATGAAAAGATCGCAGAGAAACACCAAAAATCGCGTTCTCTTCCCCCCCCTCTCCCGCTTGCGGGAGAGGGGGCCGGGGGGGCTTTCAGGATACTGCTGGTTTATTCGGCTAGCGGCCTGGGAGCGAGGGCGTCCCGCCCTCGTAGCCCGCACGAGGGCGGGACGCCCTCGCTCCCAGGGGAATAAACCAGCAGTATCTTTCAGGTATACAGTTTTTTGCTCCGCCGCTTTCTGATGCGGCGAAACGAGATAAAGTGGTATCTCTCTGGTGTGTAAAGCGTTTTTTGGATACATCCAATTCATCGCAACGCCACTGACCTGGCAGGTGGGGCGCGTGCAGCAACCAACTCGTTCCCCAAGCAGTCCACCGCGCCCCACCTGCTAGGTCTCATGAGCCTTTGGCCGCCCCCAAAACCTGCCAGGTGCGCGCCGTGAGGCTTCTTGCCGTACCACTGGCGACTGCACGGCGCACACCTAGCAGGTTATTCGTTCGCTTTGCATGAGAAAACCCTTTACACCGCATCGAAAGCTTCCAAAGAACTGTATACCTGAAAGCTACCCCCTACCCCCTACCCCCTACCCCCTACCCCCTACCCCCATGACCCAGATTGAGCTTCACAATATCGTCAAGACCTACCCGCGCCAGGCGCTTCCAGCCGCCGCCGAGGTGTCGCTGCACGTCGCGTCCGGTACGCTCGTGGCCATGCTTGGCCCTTCGGGCAGCGGCAAGTCAACCCTGCTCAAACTGATTGCCGGGGTTGAACTGCCCGACAACGGCGACATCCGCCTCGACGGCCAGAGTGTGCTGGACGTTCCGGCCCATAAGCGCGGGGCGGTGCTGATGTTCCAGAAGGCCTACCTCTTCCCCTTCCTCTCGGTCGCCGAAAATATCGCCTTCGGCCTGAAGGTGCAGGGGGTTAGCCAAGCGACGCAACATGCCGAGGTGCGACGCATGCTGGAGCTGGTTGAACTCCCCGGCTGCGAGCGCAAACGTCCGGCGCAACTTTCGGGCGGCGAGCAGCAGCGCGTTGCGCTGGCCCGTGCATTGGTGATCCAGCCCCGTGTGCTGCTGCTCGACGAACCCTTCAGCAGCCTTGATCCAACGGTGCGTCAGACGCTCCAGGAGGCGGTGCGCCGCATCCAGCGCGAACGGGGAATCACCACGCTGCTGGTAACTCACGACCGCAGCGAGGCGTTGGCGATGGCCGACCAAGTGGCCCTGCTTGATCGGGGCGAACTTTTGGCCTGTGCGCCGCCGCAACGGCTCTTTGCGCGCCCACCGACCCGCCGCGCCGCCCGCCTGATGGGCGTGACAACCTTTCTGCGCGGCGAACTGGCTGGCGGGCAACTCCGCACGGGCCTGGGCACCCTGACGGTCTGCACCGAGGGTGTGCCACCAGGCCAGGCCACCTACGCAATCCGCCCCGAGCATCTGCGCCTCGGCGGTGCGCCAGGGCCAAACACACTGCCCGCCCGCATCCTGAGTCAGACCTTTCGCGGCGAACAGCACGAATACCAGGCACAAGTGGGCGACGCAACGATCCGCGTGTGGGCCTTTCAGCCGCTTGATGCCCCAATTGGGGCGCAGGTCTTTGTGCAGTTCCCGCCTGAACACCTCTTCGCGGTAGACGATGATGAGCCGGAAGGACGCCATAAACACGCCTAGCCATGTGCGCACCGAAACACTGATGCATCGGATGATCCTCAAGAAGCTACCACCCAAGGAGCCCCTATGAGCGCTACCCATCCTGAGAACCTACCCGACAAGCTGCGTTACTTGCGCGACACCGACATCTTCCGCGACCTCGATCACGCCGAAGTTGAGGCGCTGGGCAAGCGTGCGCCAATGCAACGCATGCCCGCCGGAACGGTCTTTTTCTCGCCGGAACAGGCCGCCGAAGTGCTCTTCATCCTCAAAGAGGGCCACGTACGCCTCTACCACCTCTCGCCCGAGGGCAAGGCACTAACGACGGCGGTGCTGGAACCGGGGACGATCTTCGGCGAAATGGCAATGCTCGGCCAGCGCCTGCACCAGAGCTACGCCGAGGCCATCAGCCCCTGCCTGCTCTGCCTGATGAGCCGTGAGGACGTGAAGGGGATGCTCCTAAGCGACCCACGGATAGCGACGCGCATCGCCGAGATCCTGGGCCAGCGGTTGCTCAGTGCCGAACAGCGCTTGTCCGATTTCGCCTTCAAAAACATGCCCCAACGCCTCGCCAGCCTCCTGCTCCAAATGGCCCGCCCACCCAAACCGCGCCTCTTCCGCCCCGCGAGCGGCCCGTCCGAGGTACGCTTCACCCACGAGGCCCTAGCCGACATGCTCGGTACCTACCGCGAAACAGCCACCAAAATCCTCAACGAATTTCGCAATCAGGGCATGATCGACTTAAAACGCGGGTGTGTCGTGCTGCTTGACGAACCTGGGCTGCGGGCGCTCAGTGAGCAGGGCGAAGCCAGCAAGCACGCCACAGGCTAAAACCTGCATTTGTCATGTACTCAAGCCCGTCTGCTTCACCGTTTGGGCCCATTCAAAAAGGGCGAAGCCCTCTCCGAACCCCCTCTTTCTTGGAATCAGGGATGCGCGGGAACGTGGTTCCCGCGCACCGCCTAGGGCTACGTCAAAGTCACCTCCGGTGGGGGTGCGGGGGAGGCAAAGCCCATGCGCATGAACTTATACCAATTACCATTGAACATGCCGCATGCCTAATGACATTCAAGCGCATTGAGACGCCATGTCCGGCTTTCAGCTATCGGCTATCGGCTATCGGCTATCGGATTTGGTATTAAGCCTCTGGTGGGCCTTCCGGCGGGGGTTCGGGCTTGCCCTGAGCCTCGTCGAAGGGGCATGGCCCCCGAAAAATTTCCCCTTCCGGCGGGGTTTAAGGGGCCGCAGGCCCCTTACGTTACAGGAGTTACACGGTCGCCTAGTCAGGCGGCCCGCGTAACCCGGTGATCTGCCTCCGGCAGGGTGAAAGACCCTGTTTTTTTGCGGTGTTTTGGCGGCTATGCCGCCAAAACACCGCAAAAGATGGTTGTTTTCCGCAGTCACGCTGTAGGTGCCCCACGCCCGCGTCAGCGGAGCGAACATGGTATGATACACGCTAGCCAGCCTTTCGCTTGGGTCGTTGTGGTGTTCCAATTAACCTCCTGTATACACCCATCCACGACGGCTGGCAGGTTTATACCGAAGCAGCAACGGCCATGCGGTCGAAATAACGAAGCGCCCCGTTGCCGGGGCGTTTTCTGATGCGCTGGACTAGTCCCTATGTTGCATCGGCGTCCGAACGGAATCGATGATGTCTCAAGCCGGCGCCTGCCAATATTGCGGCCATAAGAATCGGGCGGAGGCCCGCTTTTGTGGCATGTGTGGCCACGCCTTGCCGGGCGCACAGGGGTGGCCGCCCGGTATGCTGCTGGGTGACGACCAGCGCTATCGTGTCGAGCGGCAACTGGGCGCGGGGGGCTTTGGCGAGGCCTATCTGGTTGAGGATGGGCAGTTGCAGCGTTTGTGTGTTGCCAAACGGCTCAAGCTCGATCCGCGTTGGCGTGCGGAGCAGGCTGCACTCGTGGCGCAGACCTTTGAGCGCGAAGCACGCCTGTTGGTGGCGTTGAATAATCCGGGGCATCCCCATATTCCTGAGATCTTTGCTTACCTACCGCAGGATTACTGCCTGGTGATGAAGTATGTCACCGGCACGGATCTCTTCAAGGTGCTGAAGGAGCGCGGGCAGCCGCTGCCCGAAGCGGAGGCGTTGCGTTACATGCGCGATGTCGCGTCGGCGCTGGCCTATATGCACAGCCGTCCGCAGCCGGTGGTGCATGGCGATCTGAAGCCGCAGAATGTGATGCTCGACGAGATTGGGCGGATCTGGCTGATCGATTTTGGCTTGGCGCAGCGGGCGGCGACCACGCCGCACCGTGCCGAGGCAACATTGGCCGGGGGGACGCCGGGCTATACGCCGCCGGAGCAGTGGGCGGGGCGGGCCGAGCCACGTTCGGATGTCTATGCGTTGGCGGCAACGCTCTACGAATTGGTGACGCGCCAGCGTCCGCCGCCTGCGGCTGGCCCGCCGCAACCAGCGGCGGATCAGGTCAATGGCGAAGTGCGCCCCCAGGTGGCGCAGTTGATTGCGCACGGCATGGCGGCGGCGGCGGCGGATCGTCCGCATGCGCAAGCGTTTTTGGCGGCGCTGGATGAACTGTTGACGACGTTGCATGTGGTGCCGCCGCCGCCGCCGGAGCGTCCGCCGGAGGTGGGCCAGTTTGTGGGGCGCGTGGCGGAGCTGGCGGCGTTGCGCCAGCAGCTCACGACGACGGGGGTGGTGGGCATCAGTGGCATGGCTGGCATTGGCAAGACGACGCTGGCGGTGCATTTGGCGCAGCAGGAGGCCCCGCCCGAGCGCATCTTTTGGCATAGCTTCCGTGTGGGCGAGCGGGCCGAGGTGTTGGTGACGCGACTCGCGGGCTGGCTGGCCCACTTGGGGCGGGGGGCCGGCTGGCAGCAGTTGCAACGGGCGCAGCAAGGGGGCGGTCTGCCCAGCGCGGAGCTCTTTGTCGAGCAGTTGATCCAGTTGGCGCATGGCCAGCAGGTGCTGCTCTGTTGCGACAACCGCCATTGGATCGAGGATGACGCAGAGTTGGCGCGCGTTTTGGGGCGCTTGGAGCGGGCGGCGCGGGCGGGCGATCTGCGGCTGCTGCTGACTTCGCGCAGTGCGGCGGTGCTAGAGGGCGCGGCGCAAATGCCGCCGTTGACAGGGCTTGATGGCGACGCGGCGGCGATGCTGTTGAACCATGGGCGTCTTCAGCAGAATCCTGCGCTGCGTGCAGCGCTGATCGCGGCGACTGAGGGCAATCCGCAGTTCTTGGTGCTGGCCAACGCGGTCGCCGAGCGTATTGATGATCCACAGACGCTCTTGGAGCGCTTGCTGAGCAGCGCGGCAGTCGAGGAGTATCTGCTGAAGGAGTTGGACGGCCAGTTGGCGGCGGAAGAGCGTCAGGTGATGGAGGCGGTGGCGCTGCTGCGCGACGACGGCGGCAATCGGGCGGTGCTTGAACTGCTCGCCCCCGGACGGGGCTTACGCCGCACCTTGCAGAGCCTTGTGGCGCGCAATCTGCTGACGACGGGCGAGCGTTACGGTGAGCGGATCTATGTGCAGCACGCTATAGTGCAACATTTTTACTATGCTGGCCTAGCGGCACACGCACGGCAAACAATGCATCGCCAAGTGGCGACCCACTATGCCCAAGACGAGCAGACGCTTATGGTGGCGGTGCGTCACTACGCCTGGGGCGACGATGCTGCGGGGGCGGTGGCGCTCTTGAGTAACCAACCGTGGCGCCTGATGAGCCAAGGCCATGCCGGGGCCATCGTGGCCATCTTGGCAAGCCTGAAGCTGGACAACCTAGCTGCTGGCAGCGAAGCAGCGGTGCGTAGCGTCTATGGCGAAGCGTCGGCACTGTTGGGCGATCATACGCATGCGCTGAGCCAGTTGGAGCGGGCCATCGCGGCTGGGCGGGCGGCGGGCGAGGCGGGGCCGCGCCAGGCGCGGCGCTACCGGCTCTTGGCGCATGCGTACGAGCGCAGCGGCGACTATGCAGCGGCAGAGGCGGCCTGTCGTTCCGGGCTGGAACTGAGCGAGGCATCGAGCGCCGTGCGCACCGAGAGCGCACGGCTCTACACGCAACTGGCGGCGGTGCTGTTGCGGCGAGGCGCCCTGGCCGAGGCGGCGGAGGCGTGCCATGCCGGGCTGGTAGCGCTCCCGCCCGCCCCCGCCGCCCCCGGCGAGCGCAGTGCGCTCTTTGATCGTCTGGCCACCATTGAGGGGGCGCGTGTCTCCTACAGTCGCGCCATGGAGATTTTGGCTCAGAGCCTTGCGTTGGCGCGTCAGGCGGGCGATCCGTTGTTGATGGGTTCGATCCTGCACAATATGGGCCACTTCTCGAACGAACTGGGACAGCACGATGCCGCGCTACGCTACTACTATGAGAGTCTACGTATCAAAGATGAGATGGGCGATCTAGTGGGTATCGTCTTGACCAGCAACAATTTGGGGCTCACCCATTTGGCGAGTGGAGCGACGGCAGCGGCGCAAGCGGCCTTTACCCAAGTACGGGAATTAAGCGATCTCTACCAGCTCCCCGCCTACCTCGCGATGGCGCTGTGCAACTTGGGGCAGATCGCCTACGAGCAGGGCAATAGTTCGGAAGCGCAGAGCCAGTTTGCAGCAGCAGCGCAGCTCTACGTGCAGCTAGATGATCGGTATGGGCATGCCTATTGCCAATGTATGCTTGGCGAGCTTGCGCTCAGCTTGGGTGATGCGCCGACGGCTTTAGCCTACGGAAAAAAAGCTTTGGAACTAGCTAATTTTTTGCATGCGCAGGCACTTAGCGCCAGTGCGCTGCGCGTGCTGGGCGAGGCGCACACTGCCTTGGGTAACCTCGCGCAAGCGGGCGAACTCCTCGCCCAAGCACAGCGCTTGGCACTACAAATGGGCGACCCGTATGACGAGGCGCTGGTCTTGGCGGCGCTGGCGCATCATGCCCATGCGGGTGGCGACACGGTGCAGGCGCGACGCTATGCCGAGCAGAGCCTAGTGCTCGCGAAGGCGCATGCGATTGCGCATGTGCAGGTGGCAATGCGGGAGCTGTTGGAGGTAGGCGCTAGGCGCTAGTTTGCCCTCACCTTAGGTCACACAAAGCGGGTATACTTGGGGGCAAAAGTGTACTTGCGTGAGAGCGTGTGGTTTACCTTAACTTACTTCTCGTCCCTCGTCCCTCGTCCCTCGTCCCTCGTCCCTCGTCCCTCGTCCCCCATCTTGGCACTGGAGAGGCCGCACCATATCCCCCCTTACGTCCTTGCCCTGGTACAAGGCTCTGTGTTGCTCATCTGACGTAAGGAGACTCCCATGATGCGTCGCTTTTTCTATGCGTTGGCCATGTTGCTTGTCGGTGCCCTGCTCCTGCTGGGCGGGCTGCCCGCGTTGCTTACGGCGGCTACCGAGGCACCAGATGTGCCGGTTGCGCCCGTGTTTCAAGCGGCCAATGCGCCAGGGGAGGAGCAGATCGCGACGGGGAAGGGGGGGCATACGTGCGTGATTAATCAAGCGGGCCAGCTCTATTGCTGGGGAGATAACCAGTATGGCCAGACGGATGTGCCCGCTGGTATCGCTCCCGTCAGCCAGGTTAGCATGGGATCGAGCCACACATGTGCGCTGCTGAATGATGGAATGCTACGCTGCTGGGGGCATAACTCGGATGGCCAGACGACGGTGCCGCCCGGCCTCGCTGCGGTGACCCACGTTAGCGCCGGCGGCCATCACACCTGTGCCCTCACCGTAGATCAGGCGCTACACTGCTGGGGGCAAAATGGGGAAGGCCAGACGGCTGTGCCGACTGACCTCGGTTCCGTTACTCAGGTTGGCGCGGGTTATGATCACACCTGTGCGCTGCTGGCGGGTGGGACGCTGCGCTGCTGGGGGCGGAACGACGTAGGCCAAGTGGACGCTGTGCCGCACAGCCACGGCCCCTTCACCCAGCTCAGCACTGGTAGCAGCCACTCCTGTGCGCTAACGCAGGCTGGGGCGCTGCACTGCTGGGGGGAGGGTGCGCAAGGCCAGACGACGGTGCCGCCTGGCCTTGCCCCTCTCTCTCAGGTTAGCGCCGGTGAGAATCACACCTGTGGGCTAACGGCAGCAGGAACGTTGCACTGTTGGGGAAATAACCTCTACGGTCAGGTGAATGTGCTACCTGATCTCGGCCCGATGACCCAAGTCAGTGCTGGTTGGCTAAATACATGTGTGCTCACGACAGGTGGGGCACTCCGTTGCTGGGGATTCAACCAATATGGCCAGACGGACGTGCCCAGCGCCCTTGGCGTGGTCAGCCAAGTCAGCGCCGGTGGGAGTAAAACCTGTGCGCTTACGGAGGGCGGGGCGCTGCGCTGCTGGGGGCGTAGAGTGTTTGGCCAGACGAGCGTGCCCAGTGGCCTCGGCGCGGTGCGCCAAATCAGCGCCGGTGGGGATCACACCTGTGCGCTGACAGAGGCTGGGGCGCTGCACTGCTGGGGCTTCAACGGGTCTGGCCAGACGGACGTGCCCAGTGGCCTCGGCGCGGTGCGCCAAGTCAGCACCAGGGGGAGTAACACCTGTGCGCTTACGGAGGCCGGGGCGCTGCACTGCTGGGGCCACAACGGGTCTGGCCAGACGGACGTGCCCAGTGGCCTCGGCGCGGTGCGCCAAGTCAGCACCAGGGGGAGTAACACCTGTGCGCTGACAGAAAGTGGAACACTCCACTGTTGGGGGTTGAACGACGATGGCCAGAGCAATGTGCCACATGATCTCGGCGTGGTGCGCCAGGTCAGCACCGGAAATTCTCACACCTGTGCGCTGACAGAAGGCGGGGTGCTACGTTGCTGGGGCAGAAGCGACAATGGGCAGACGCCCGTGCCGCCTGATCTCGGTGTAGTCTCTCAGGTCAGCATCGGTTATGGTCACACCTGTGCGCTGACGGAGAGTGGAACACTCCGCTGCTGGGGTGACAACGGGGATGGCCAGACGGACGTGCCCAGCACCCTCGGCCCAGTCAGCCAGGTCAGCGCCGGTGATACTCACACCTGTGCGCTGACGGCGGACGGCGTGGTGCACTGCTGGGGCGATAACGGGGAAGGCCAAACCACCATCCCCCGCGATCCCCTCGCCATTCAGGTCGCCACGGTGCGCGGGCGGGTTACCAATGCGGCGGGCAATGGGCTGGCCGGGGTAACGTTGACGGCATGGGGGCAAACTATCGTCACCGATACGACCGGGAACTATGTGTTTGATGTGCCAACAGGCCGCCGCACGTTGACGCCAACGCTCACTGGTTACACTTTCACACCGCCAAGTCGCAGCATCGTGGTCAGTGCGAGCCTTGAGCCGCAGCATTTCACCGCGATGGCTGATCCCACGCCCATACCGACGGTGACGGCATCCCCTACTCCCACCGCCACGCCGCTCCCCAACCAGCCCAACTGGCTGGTGATGCTCTACCTCGCCGGGGATGACATAGAACCCGATCGCTCGGGGGTGGTGGGGCTGAGTGATGCCCTGACGCAGTTGGTGCTGCGCCTCCAGCGTACGCCCTACAATCCCAACATGCGCCTCGTGGTACTCTACGACGGGAGTAACCAAGGTGATGCCAAGATCTACGTGCGCGAACCGCAGGGGCTGCGCGATGTGACCGAGCAGGCGCTCACCTCTGGCTATTGGTTCGGCGGTATGCCCGGTAGCGCCGGGGCGCGCGAACTCGACACGGGCAGTGTGGTCACGCTGCGCAACTTTGTCGCCTGGGCCACGGCGACCTACTCGACGCCGCAACACCGCTTCCTCGCCATTGTTGATCATGGCGGTGGCTGGGCACCCGATCTTGACCCACCCGGTCAGCCACGCGGGCGGGGGGGCGTGCAGGCGGGCGGTTGGCGCGGCATGAGCCTGGATATGTCAAGTGGCGGCAGTTCGCTTTCGACCCGCGAGACGGGCGAGGCGTTGCAGGGTTTCGATCTAGACGTGCTCTTCTTCGATGCCTGCCTCATGGCCATGATCGAGAGCGCCTACGAGGTGCGTGAGGTGGCCGACTACTTCATCGCGGGCCAGAACCTGCTCTTTGCGTACCTGCCCTACGAGCGCTACGTACACGACCTAGACAATAATACCAGCCCGGCCACCCTGACCGAGCGCATCGTGCAGCGCTACAATCTTGGAGGCAATGCGCCCTACACCCTCAGTGCCCTCGATCTGCGCCAATTGCGTCCGGGAACGCCGAGCAACCTTGCGCAACGCATTGATACGCTGGCCACCACGATCTTAGCGGAGCTACCCGATCCAGCGCTCGCCGATCACGCGTTGGTTGCAGCACTGACGCGGGCCTACAACGCCGCCCAGAAGTTTGACTACGATAGCAGTGGCACGATCGATGAGCGCGATGGCTACGCAGACCTCGTCGGCTTTGCGCGCCACCTGAGCAGCGACAGCAGCCTCTCTGCCGCGATCCGCACGGCGGCGGATGGCGTAATTACCGCCGCCGTGGGCCCCAATGCGCCGGTAGTGCTGCACCAGCGCACGCAAAGTGGAATGCACAATAATCAGGCGATCAACTTGGATGGGGCCAACGGCCTCTCGATCTTCCTGCCCTTGGGCGAACGCGACTACCGCCCAACGCGCTACGATGCGGCGCGGCCTGAGTTGGCCTACCCGGAGCGTCAACTCACCTACTATGTCCAGTGTGCGCAACTCGCCTTTGCCTGCGATGCGCCACGCTGGGGCGCATTGCTGGAGCGGCTAGAGCCAAGCGTGCCCATCATTCGCACCGGCCCCGACGGGTTGTCGGCTGAGGCTACGACCGCGAACATTATGGTCGATCTCCGGCCCTTCAATGCTCCCTTCCCCCTCACGCCCCCTCCGGAGCAGGTCTTTTTGCCCTTGGTGGTACGCTAGAAGTGGGATGCTGAGCACTGTCTGCCGCAATGCGCTGCTTTGACCGAACCGTGTGCCGTAGTCGAGGTGCCGCAACTCCGGTGGGCTGGAGCGGACGCAACGGCGGTTCAAGCGACAAAATCCGCATGGCAGCCGCGTAGGTAGCCCTCACGCGTGAGGGCTACCTACCCGATGCCGCCTTCGCTAGGGGCCTTCGCTCACTCCTCAGCCGGGGAGAGATCGGCGGGCGCGGGGCCATTGATCACCGTGCCATAGCTATCGAAGCGCGAGCCGTGACACGGGCAGTCCCAGGTCTTCGCGGAATCGTTCCAGGCCACGACGCAGCCAAGGTGGGTGCAGAGCGCCGAGCGGCGGTGCAGCATCCCATGGTCATCGCGGTAGACGGCGAGTTTCTTTGGCCCCCAACCGACCACTGCTCCGCTCCCGACAGGAATCTCGGTCGCGGAGTCAACATCACCGCCCTTGAGCAGTTCGGTATACTGCGACAACACATTCAGCCCTTCGCCTATCACCTCGCCGAGGCCACCTCCCGTCGCCCGCCCCGGCGCGTAGAGCTCTGCCCAGCGATTGGGGATTCCGGCGATCTGGTCGGCGATGATCAGGGAACCGATGGTGCTGTGGGTCATGCCGATGCCGGTCTGGCCGGTGATTACGTAGACGTGCGGCGAGACGAGATCATGACCGAGCAGCGCCAAGCCGTCGAAGGAGTTCGCCACCTGACCCGACCAGCGGTACAGTACCTCACCGGCCTGCGGAAATTGCACACGAGCCCACTGCGCGAGGCGCTGGTAACGCGCCTCCATATCATCGGCCTGGCCCGTCTTGTGATCCTCGCCGCCAACGATCAGCACGTCGTGACCCTCGGCGGCTTGGATGCGGACGTAGTGGTAGGGGTCGGCAGTGTCGAAGGCTAGGAAGTTCGGCAGGCTGCCGGTGGGGATGTGCAGGCCGACCACATAGGTGAGCGCGGGGGCGATTCGCAACGAGTAGCCGAGCGTATCGTTGATCGGCATATGCGTCGCCAGCACCACCGAGTCGGCGCGGATCACCGGGCCGTCGGTGGTCTCGAGCATGATAATCGCCTCGGACTCGGCGTGTACGCGGGTGATGTGCGTGCCGCAGAAGATCTGGCCACCCATACGCTCGATCGCGTGGCAGAGCCCAGCGAGATACTTCAGCGGGTGAAAGTGGGCCTGGTGCGGAAAGCGCAGGGCATGGCTGAGTTGCACATTGCCCAGCGCCACCCCGGAGTTGATGAGCGTGACATCGCTTAGACCAGCGCGTCGGGCGGCGTCGCGCTCCTCAGTGAGGATGCGCAACTCGTCGCCCGGGGCGAGGAAGAGGTAGCCATCCATGCGCGCAAAGTCGCAGGCGATTGCCTCGTCGCGGGCGATGCGCTCGATTACATCGATTGCGGCCATATGGCTTTCGGCGGCCAAACGTGCGCCAGCAACATCGCGCAACTGCTCAGTCGCGGCGTAGCCCTTGTCGAGCATACAGGTTAGCTGGGCGGTGGTGTTGCCGGTGTCGCCACCGCTGATCGGCCCGTCGTCGAAAACCGCAACCTGGAAACCACGCTTGGCGAGCTGGTAGGCGGTCGAAAGGCCGGCGATTCCCGCGCCCACGATGGCAACTGCGCTGCGCAGATCCGTGGCGAGCGGGCTATAGGTGGGAAGATCGACGCCGTCGTACCAGATTGAGCCGATCTGTGTCTGTCTGATCTCTCTCTGCATGTGATCCTCCTGAAGGCTGTCCTATGGGTATGGTTGACCTCACATAGTCTTTCAGAAAAAGAATCTTGAAGGGGGAGAGGTTCGGGGAGGGCGAAGCCCTCCCCGAAAGCCCCTCCCACCATCCTGGAAGTTTCAAAATATTATCTGAAAAACTGTAGCTCATCGTAGCGCAGCCCAAGCCAGGTGCATAGCAGGGAGAGTAGGGTGTTCTGTATCGGTATTTTCCCCGACAGTGTCGGGGAAAATACCGATACGCCAGTGCGTAGCAAAAGAGGGGGTTCGAAAAGGGCAAAGCCCTCTCCGAACCCCCTCTTTATTGGAATCAGGGATGCGCGGGAACGTGGTTCTCGCGCACCGCCTAGGGCTACGTCAAAGTTACCTCCGGTGGGGGTGCGGGGGAGGCAAAGCCTCCCCGCATAGCTCTATTTTGTTGCTTTTTGGCGGCGAAGTCGCCAAAAAGCAACAAAATAGAGGGTTTGGGGCGCAGCCCCAGCGACTTTGACGTGGCCTTACGCATCCCCCCTTCCTACACATTAAACAAAAAGTGGCAAATATCCCCATCCTGCACAGTGTAGGTCTTGCCCTCCATGCGTACCGTTCCCTGCTTCTTCGCCTCCGTCATCGTCCCTGCTTTGACCAGATCGCTGTAGGCGACCACCTCGGCGCGAATGAAGCCGCGCTGGATGTCGGAGTGAATTGCGCCAGCGGCCTCGACAGCGGGTGTATTGCGCAGAATCGTCCAGGCGCGCACCTCGTCCGGCCCGACGGTGAGGAAGCTGATCAGCCCTAAGAGATCATAGCTGCGCTGGATGACGCGATCACGCGCTGGCGCGGTGATGCCCAAATCATCCATAAAACTCTGGGCATCCTCATCGTCGAGTTGGGCCAGTTCCGCTTCGATCTTGCCGCACAATGCTACCACGGCACTCTGTGGTTGCTCATAGGCAATGGTTGGCGGATCGGCGAGCTGTGCTTCGCCCAGATTGGGCACCAAGAGCAGCGGTTTTGCGGTGAGGAACTGGTAGCCACGGATCATGCGCTGCTCTTCGTCGCTCAAGGTGAGCGCCCGGATGGGCTGCTCCTCTTCGAGTGCCGCTTGGAGGCGGACAAGCAACTCGCGTTCGGCGATGCGGAGCTCCTTCTCCTTCGCCGCCATCTTGGGAATCTCCGCCGTCAGGCGGCTCAAGCGGCGCTCGATGATCGCCAGATCGGAGAAGGCCAACTCCAGATCCACCGCTTGGATGTCGCGCAGCGGATCGACCGAACCATCGGGGTGGGGCACATCACTCGCCGCGAAGGCGCGCACCACATGGAGCAGCGCATCGGCGGTGCCCAAATAGTTGAGCAGCGCCGGCGGCAAGCCACCGCTCTGCTTTCCTCCGCCACTCAGCCCGGCCACATCAATGTACTGCACATCCGCATGCGTCGTCTTCTTCGGCTTAAACAGCGTCGTCAACACAGCAAGGCGCTCATCGGGCACCTTCACCGTCGCCAAGTTGGGCTCCAACTGCCCCGACGAATAGGCCGTCGTCGCGGCGGTTCCGCGTGTTAAGGCATTAAAGACGGTGGTTTTGCCGCTGTTGGCTAAGCCAATAATTGCGATTTTCATTACCAGTTTTTTCTCTTTGAAAAAAGGGGGGGCTGCGCCCCCATGCGCATGCTAAGGGGCCTGCGGCCCCTAAAACCCCGCCAGAAGGGGAAATTTTTCGGGAGCCATGCCCCTTCGACGAGGCTCAGGGCAAGCCCGAACCCCCGCCGGCATGCCCGCCAGAGGCTTACGTTCATGCGTATGGGGCTGCGCCCCCGAACTCCCGCCGACGGGCGATAGCGTCACGGTAAGGGGATGCGGGGGAACTTGGCTCCCCCGCATCCCCTTGTAGCAGGGTTTAGTATAGCGCGGGGCGCTATGCAGCGCAACCCCCCCTACGTGACCGTTACCCCTTTGGGACTATCCCCGCTTCTTGCTCCGGGGGCCAGCCGAGCAACTGACCCCGGCAGAGGGTCGCCATGGGCCAATACCTTTCAAATAAGGGAGAGCATAGACCTCACAGGTCTTTGCTGATGGCGTTCCAGTGCAGAAGAGCAGACCTGTGAGGTCTTACAAGAAGCGGCAGCAGCGCCAGCGCGAGCAGGCGCACAATGCGGCGCTGATACCGCCGCGTCAGCGGAGCAAACATGGTATAATATACGCCAGCCAGCCTTTCGCGTGGGGATTTGTGGTGTTGTATTACCCTCCATATACACCCTTTCGCGACGGCTGGCAAGTCTATACCGAAGCAGCAACGGCCATGCGGTCGAAATAACGAAGCGCCCCGGCAGCGGGGCGCTTTCTGATGCGCTCGACTAGTCCCTATGGAGCGGTGTCGAATAACGAAGCGCCCCGGCAGCGGGGCGCTTTCTGATGCGCTCGACTAGTCCCTATGGTGCAGCGGTGCCAAAGTCGCCGTGGTATACTTGCTCTACTCTCCTCTCCTTGCCTGTGACAAAAAATCCTTCGGAGGAGGCAGAGCCGCGCCCGAAGCCCCACCAGCAACGCCTCCGCTGCATCAAGAACATGGATCTCCAATGCATACCTATAACGCCTGGTTCGCTGCCCAAGATGACCCCGCTGAACGCTATCCTTTAACTGACGTGGTCTACTATTCCCAGTCGGGAGGCTTGCTTGAGGTGCGTCACGATCTGGATGCACTGCGTGATCGTAGCGCCGAGGAGTGGAAACGCCTCTTTGAGCAACGTTGGATGCGTACAAATTGGCCCTATGGATCGGGGGTTTGGGGTAAAAAAGAGTGGGTTTGTCCTACGGTTGCCGACGAGAATGTCGTCAGTATGTTTGAAGGTGGCACCAATCTCTTTTGGGCTGAACGTTTTGGCCGTGAAGTTGGGGTGGAAGATCTCTGGCTTAAACTCTGCGGTAATAGCCACACCGGCTCGTTTAAGGATCTGGGGATGACGGTGCTGGTCAGTGTGGTGAAGCAGATGATCAGCGATGGTAAGCCCATTCGGGCCGTGGCCTGCGCCTCGACGGGCGATACTTCAGCCGCCCTCGCCGCCTATGGCGCAGCCGCTGGTATTCCCACGATTGTCTTTTTGCCCAAAGGCAAAGTGAGTACGGCGCAACTGGTGCAGCCTATCGCCCACGGCGCGACCGTGCTTTCGCTCGATACCGACTTTGATGGCTGTATGCGCATTGTGCGTGAAGTCACCGCCGATCCCAATAATGGCATCTACCTCGCCAATTCGCTCAATTCGCTGCGGGTCGAGGGCCAAAAGACGGTGGGCATTGAGATTGTGCAGCAACTTGATTGGACAGTGCCCGACTGGATTATCATTCCTGGGGGCAATTTGGGCAATACCTTTGCGCTCGGCAAGGGCCTGTTGCTGATGCACGAGTTGGGGCTGATCAACCGCTTGCCGCGCATTGTCTGCGCCCAAGCGCAGAATGCCAATCCACTCTACCGCGCCTTTTGCAATAATTGGGACTATGCGCCGATCCAGGCCCACACGACCGCCGCGTCCGCCATTCAAATTGGCGATCCGGTCAGTGTGCGCCGGGCCATTACGATGTTGCAGCACTTCAATGGCATTGTTGAACAGGCCAGCGAGCAGGAGTTGGCCGATGCTGCCGCCCGCGCCGACCGCACCGGTGCCTACGCCTGCCCCCACACCGGCGTCGCGCTCGCTGCGCTCATCAAACTGGCTAAGCGCGGTACTATCGCCAAAAACGATCGCGTGGTAGTCATCTCCACCGCCCACGGGCTCAAGTTTAGCCGCTTCAAAGTGGACTACCACGAGAGCCAGTTGGCGGAAGTGGTGAGCCACCACGCCAACCCGCCCCTAGAGTTGCCCGCCGACGTGGATGCGGTGCGCCGCGCCCTTCACCTCGCCTTGTAGGGCGGAAGAAGGAACCCATGCGCGCTAAAGAACTACGCCAACTCGTTACCACTCTGGCCCGCCAAGGCGCACCCGTTGAGCCGCGTTGCCCCCACGCGGGCGAGTGTGGCGGCTGTGCCTTTCAGGATCGCACCTACAGCGACCAAGTCGCCGCCAAGGCCACCGCACTGAGCCGTGTCTTTGCCGCAGCGGGCATTACTCTGCCCGACGGCCCGGAGGTGGCGGTGGTGCCTTCGCCCGACCCTTTTGCCTACCGCACCCGCATGGATTATGTGGCAACGAAAGGGCGTTTTGGTCTGCGTGCCAGAGGTAAATTTAACTACATTATCGAGTTGACTACCTGCCACCTCATTCCGCCCAGCGCCTTCGCGGTGGCCCATCTGCTCTGGCGCACCGCCCAAGAGTTGGGCCTGCCCGATTACAACGTGCGTACCCACGAGGGTTTTTTGCGCTACCTCGTCGTGCGGCGCAGCCCCAATGAGTCGTTGCTGCTCGCCGCCGTCACCGCCGCTGGCCCCTACGAGGCCGCAATGGAGCACCTGGCCACCACCGCGCTGGCTCAGCCGGGGGTGGCCAGTTTCTATTGGCTGCTCAATGACAGCCTCACCGATCTCTCCTTTGGCACTCCAGTGCGCCACTGGGGCGCGGAGTTGCTCGCGATGGGCAATGCGCCCGATCAACTGGTGATTGGCCCCAATACCTTTTTTCAGAACAATATCCATTTGTTGGATCAACTCTGCGACGCAGTGCTGGCAGCAACGACGGCAACAGGCCGTCCGGAGCGGGTGGCCGATCTCTACGGCGGCGTGGGGACGCTGGCGCTCCGCCTGGCGCCCCACGTCGGCGCGGTAGATTGTGTCGAAGCGGTGGCCGAGAGTGCCGCATTAGCCGAACGCAACGCTGTTGCTGCGGGGGCCAGCAACCTGCGCGCCATCGCCCACGACGTGCTGCCCTTCCTGCGCACACAAGCACCCGCCGCCTACCCCGTCGTCGTCGCCGATCCGCCGCGCACCGGCTTAGGGCCAGACGTGTGCGCCGAACTGTTGCGCCTCGCCCCCGATCGCATCGTCTACGTCTCCTGCAACCCCCTCACCCAAAGCGAAGATCTCCATAACCTCCTTTCCACCTACCGCCTCACGGCGCTCTGTGGCTACGACATGTTTCCCCATACACCCCACGTCGAGACCCTGGCGATCTTGGAGCGGCAAGGTTGCTCTTGACAAAAACAATTGTTCTGGTATGATGCGAAAGAGCTTTGTGGGGCCATGCCCCATAAGTACCAAGTTTAGGGCTATCGCCCTAAAAGGCTGTCTGAAAAGTCGGTCGCTACGCGGCGGAGTGCCGGCTTTAGCCGGCTTTAGTCGGTCGCTACGCGGCGGAGTGCCGGCTTTAGCCGGCTAAAGCCAGTACTCCACCGTGTGCCACGTAGCATGGAATGGCACTGACACCCTTTTCAGACAGCCTCTAAGCCCCGCTGTTTTTTGAGGGCCAAAGGCTCCCAAAAGCCATCTGGAGGGGGAAATTCTCGAGAGCCATGCCCCCAAGCCCCCGCCGCAAGGCCCGCCAGAGGCTTAGGTTAATGGGTATGGGCCATGCCCTCGCCCCCCGCCAGACGGGTGCTTTTGCGGGGGCCTTGCTCCCGCATCCTCGCATCCCCCATCTCGCATCCCCGCATCCCCCATCTCCTGAGGAGGTCGCTATGACGACGCGCAGCAGAGAGCTAGGCACAACACGTACCACCGTCGTGCTGCGCAACCTGAGCAGCGCGTTGCACGCCATGATCCTCCTCATCGCTGCGGTGGCGCTCTACCTCGGCGTGAGTCTCATCGTCGAGCGGGGACGGGTCTGGACGGACGATCTGCGCTACGGACGGCCACGCACGACCCACTTGGCGGGATTTGTGGGCCATAGCGCCGAAAGTGCAGGGCATCCAACCCGTTTCATCGCGTTAAACTTAGAGCGCCAGGTGGTTATTTTGGAGCTACCGGGCGGTGAGGCGGCGCAGGTGCGCCACCTGCCAGGGCCGTATCTCTTCGGCGCACACGAAGATCTGACGCCGGTCCTACTTACCCTACGCGACGTGGATGGTGATGAACAGGACGATCTGGTTGCAACAATTCGCAATGAAGAGATCGTCTATTTAAAGCGAAGTGAAGGTTTTCGTCTACCCACTGCTGCCGAGCAGTTGCAGTTACTAGAGGAGCGAGCGCAATGAGTAGTACAAATGATCGCAACCCTTCGGAAGGGCCACCCCACCGTCGGGCGCGAGCGGCTGTGCCTCCAGCGCGCTCGGCCCGTGACATGCCGCTGCCCATTGACACCGATGATCGCTATCGGGTGCGTCGGATGCCACCGGCCCCCCTAGCCGACATCTTGGGTGATATTGATCCGAGCTTGGCGGAGCGTGCTGCCCCGCCACACATCCCCCAGCAGCAACAGCGCCAACCCTTGGGCGCTGCGCCCCAGCAGCAACGCCAGAGCCAACCCTTGGGCGCGGCACCCCAGCAGCAGCGTCAGAGCCAGCATTTGGGCGCGGCACCCCACCCGGCCCCACGTAAGCCCTTGCCAGCGCGGGACGCTTGGGAGCGTGAACGTGATTCCGCTGCGCCCGCCGATCTCTACCTGGCCCGCATGCAGGCCGACCGCGCCGAGGGCGACCTTGCTCGTGTCGAGCATCACTACAGCCTCCAACATCCCCTAGCCTTTGGCCCGACATCACTCTCACGCAGCTTCCAACTGCACCGTCCGGGCTGGATGGTGGTCATCTTCGTGGCAAGCGTGATCACGATTCTGCTCGCCTTCGGCGGACGCGAGGGTGCCTTGTTGAGCAATTGGGGTGCAGAGCGTATTGAGCGTGGCTCAGTTAATGGGCTGAGTAGCGCACTGACTGCCCCAATGCGCCCAGCGGGCGATTACGTTCTCCGCGCCCCACCGAGTCTCACCGCCGAGCAGATCGATCGCATTCTCGCCACCTACAGTTCACCCGCCACCGGCACCGGCCAGAGTTGGTACAACCTCGGCCTTGAGCGGGGCATTGATCCCGCCTATGCCGTCGCCTTTTTCATCCACGAGAGCACCGCTGGCACTGCGCAGGGCTGGGCGGGCCTCAAGCCCGATGGCAGCACCACCCACAACGTAGGCAACATCATCTGCGCGGGCTACGCCAGTTGCTACGGACGCTTTCGCGATTACCCTTCGTGGGAGGCGGGCATTGCCGATTGGTATCGCCTCATTGATGTTGAATATCTCAATGGGCGCGGCCATCAGACCGTAGCCGACATCATTCCCGTCTATGCGCCCGCGTTTGAAAACGATGTCAACGGCTACGTCAACGTTGTGCAACGCCTCGTTGATCAGTGGCGTAGCCATGGGGTGCCGTAATGTATCGTCAGGCAAATAGCCCGGGGCCGGGCATGATCCTCATCCTTGTTCTTGTCAGCCTTGGGCTGTTAGGCCTGCTTGCCAGCACCAGGGATGACGAAGTGCGCATCAGTCGTTGGCGCGGCCCCGCTAGCGGGGCTGTGCTAGCCACTGATGCAGGGGGGCTCAGTGGCGTCACTGTCGCCCAGACCGGCCTGAGCGGGCGCGGCTTGCCCGGCACCGAACGGCCCCACGGCAACCCCCTGCGCTCCCCACAGACCGTCATGACCCAGGGCTACGGCGTGGGCACCCACGCCCCTGCCGCCGTCTGGGGGGCCATTGATCTCGCCATTGACATCACCGGCGATGGCCGCGCCGATCCTGAAGGGAGTTGGAACCATCCCATCTACGCGACCCACTACGGTGTTGTGAAGGTTAGCCCCAACAGTTACCCCGCTGGGAACCACATTTGGGTCACCAATGATCTCTACCGCACTGGCTACGCCCACCTCGCCGATTTCGCTGTCATCACCGGCCAAACCGTTGCCGCCGGCGATCTGCTGGGCTATATGGGTTCCACCGGCATGTCATCCGGCCCCCATCTCGACTATCAGATCTGGGTCAACCAAAATGGCACTTGGGCCAACGCCAACCCCCTAGATTTTGGCACGCTTGAAGGGTCGCCGTAGGGATGATGCGCAAAACGTTTCGAAGGCTGGTTTTTGGCGGCTTCGCCGCCAAAACGCAACAAAAACGGGGGTTTGGGGGCGGCGAAGCCGCCCCCAAACCCCCAGAAATGACTTTGACCCTAACCTACCAAAATCACAATCGGCACAACAAGCAGCGCAGCAAGCAGCAGGAGCATGCCAAGAAGTTTGACCTGTTCGATGCTGCGCCGCCGCCCAAGTTCGGGACGGGCGTCAGCGGCGTAGGGGACGTTAGGCTGTTCAGCCATAAGAATTTGTCCTAACGCTCCCGGATTTTGAAATAGGGTACGAAGAATAGTGACGATCAGTTCTTTAGCCGTAACCAGCGGCGGCGCCCAATAGGCTTCATCGGCGTGGATCACTTTGTCGGTCAACGCGCAGCGCAGGTCGCCATTGACAGTGGTGGGGCGTTCTTGGGTGTTAGTTTGCGTTGACGGGCTGGTCATTTGAGCTGACATTGTTCTCTCCTCCTAATGATGGGTTGGCGCTGCGTACCCCGGGCAGCAATCGCGTCGTTCGTGAGGGTTGCCTCGCCATGGAGGGATGGTAAGGACGTGAGGGAACCAAGTTCCCTCACGCACCCGGCCCATAATGTGTGGTCACGCTCACGCAATTTTCCGCACAAAGCGCTCGACCCGTTCGAGCGCCTCTTCGATCTTGTCCATCGCGGTGGCATAGCAGGCACGCACATAACCCGCGCCGCTCGGCCCGAAGGCATCGCCCGGAATGACGGCGACCTGCTCTTCGTTGAGCAGACGATCACAGAATTCGTCGCTGCTTAGCCCAAGATGGCCGACATAGGGGAAGGCGTAGAAGGCGCCACGGGGTTCAAAGGTGGGCAAACCGATGCTGTTGAAGCCGTGGACAATCACTTGGCGGCGGCGATTGTACTCGGCCACCATCTTTTGCACACTGGCCTCACCATGCTGCAAGGCCGCGAGGGCCGCGTGCTGACTCATCGTGGGGGCCGACATAATCGCATACTGGTGTACCTTACGCACCGCGTCGGTGATGTCGGCGGGCGCAGCGAGCCACCCCAGCCGCCAACCAGTCATGGCGTAGGCCTTCGAGAAGCCACCCAGCAGGACGGTACGCGCCCGCATGCCCGGCAGTGCGGCAAAACTGGTGTGAGGCATGCCATAGACCAGACGATCATAGATCTCATCCGAGATCACAATCAGGTTGTGGCGTTCGGCCACCGCCGCCACCTCCTGCATCAACTCAGGGGTGAGCACCGCGCCAGTGGGGTTGTTGGGGTACCCAATGAGCATGGCCCGCGTACGGGGCGTAACCAATGCCTCAAGGTCGGCCCCCGTCACCTGAAACTGTTCACTGACGCGGGTTGGCACATAGACGGGGCGCGCATCGGCGAACTGGACACAAGCCGGGTAAGCGACAAAGCATGGCTCAGGGATCAACACCTCATCGCCAGGGTTGAAGAGCGCCAGAGCAGTGCTGAGCATACCTTCGCTCACACCTACCGTGATGAGCAACTCATGTTCGGGATCATACTCAAGGCCATAATGGTGGCGCAGGTGGGCAGCAAGGGCCACCCGCAACTCCCAAAGCCCCGAGTTGGAGGTATACGATGTGGTCTGGTCAATCGAACGCTGACCAGCGGCACGGATCTCAGTTGGGGTGATAAAATCGGGTTCACCAACCCCAAGGGAGATGACATTGGGCATCGTCGCGGCGATGTCGAAGAAGCGACGAATACCAGACGGAGGGATACTGCGGACGCGGCGCGAAATTCGATCGGGGGCCATGAGTCGCTCCTGGTGCTTACGTGGCACCTACAAATTCCTTATCCCATTATCTTACCATGGGTAGCAGTCGGCATCTATAGCACGAGAGGATGACGCTGGTACTATGTTGCCAACGCTAGTACGTTACCCTATCGTATGCTGGGGAGTTACGGGGAAACCATGTTCCCCATGGGCTTTACGTTTAGGGGCTTCGCCCCCAACCCCCCGCCGGACGGGAGATCCTTTGGGGGCCTCGCCCCCAGCACCCCGCCGGACGGGAGATCCTTTGGGGGCCTCGCCCCCAACCCCCCGCCGAACGAGAGATCCTTTGGG
>RSAS01000945.1 GCA_003934145.1 Candidatus Viridilinea halotolerans
GGAGTGGGTTCACCCACAACCACTGCTACATGCCGCAGGCGGCCTTTACGGTTACGCACAAGATTTAGCCCTTCAGAGCGGGCATTTTGCGCTCGATCACTACACGGATCTGGGTGGCAACCGCATGGGCAACTGGCGGCGGGAAGGCGTTGCCCACCTGGCGGTAGGCGGCGGTTTTGCGTCCGGCGAATTGCCACTGGTCGGGGAAGCCTTGCAGGCGCGCCACCATCCGCACGGTGAGGCGGGGCATGCCGCTAAAATCAGCACTTGGGGCATCATCGGCAATACCGAGGCCATCTATGCCTAAAGTGGCCCACGCCTTTCTGGCGCGGGTTGGCCCAAGGTCAGGGCCGCCATGCTTCTTCGAGCCACCGACAATGGTTGGTGCAATTTTGGCGGCTTGTGCGCGCCAGCGTGCCGCCTCCGGCCATCCGCGTGCAACCATAAGATCATAGAGCGCTTCGCCCACCGTTGGCGGTGTCGTGCGCTCTTGGGGCCACGTAAAATATTCGTAGCTGTGACGCTGGAGGGCCACAAAGATCACCCGTGGACGGAGTTGGGGAACGCCAAAATCAGAGGCATTATAGAGACGCCAGCCCGTCTCGTAGCCAAGCTTGCGTAGATCATTGATAATCTGTTGGCGATAGTCGGCAAAAATAGGGTCAAGGATGCCGCGCACATTTTCGATCATAAGCGCTCGCGGACGTATCTCATCAACGAGGCGAAGCGCTGCCGGGAAGAGGTTGCGTTCATCTTGGCTGCCTAGTTGTTTGCCCGCTTTGGAAAAGGGCGGACAAGGGAGCCCTCCGGCTAATAGATCAGCGCCCGCATACGGCTGGCCATCAAAGGTATTGACATCGCCCTCGATAATGCGCCAAAATGGGCGGTTGAGGCGCAGCGTGGCACAACAGGTCGCGTCAAGTTCAAGCGCTGCTTCATGCTGAAAGCAGGCTTGTTCTAGACCAAGAGCTTGGCCGCCGCCACCGGCACATATTTCGACTGCAGAGAGCATAGATTAGAAATTATAAGCTAGGAGGTAGGAGATAGAGGTGATTCGTATTTTATGGTAACACAATTGTGTTACTGTGGCAAGGGATGGTGCGAGAACCATGTTCCCATGCGCATTAACTTAAGGGGCCTGCGGCCCCTAAAACCCCGCCAGAAGGGGAAATTTTTCGGGGGCCATGCCCCAATACGTTTCAAATAAGACCTCACAGGTCTGCTCTTCTGCACTGGAACGCCATCAGCAAAGACCTGTGAGGTCTTTGCTCTCCCTTATTCGAAAGGTATTGGGCCATGCCCCCGAACCCCCGCCGGCATGCCCGCCAGAGGCTTACGTTCATGCGTATGGAACCATGTCCCCGCGCATTCTCACCGCGACAACAATGGTATCATAGGGGCCGCGCCAATGCAGCAGGGAAAGGACGTTGACCATGACAGAGCGTCGTCGTGGCGTTACCCGGCGTCAGGTCATTGCGGGGTTTGCGATACTCTTTGGGCTTCTCCTCATTTTCAATTACGCCAGCGCACTAGGGGCCGCCGATCCCGTCACCACGCGCATCATCTTTGGCGTTGGCGGGCCAAGCCTCCAGCCCCCGACGGCGCTCACCCTCGTTGGGGTGGGCAGCTTCTGGTTGCTTGCTGGTGCTTTGAGTTTCATCCCGCGTTGGGTACGCATGGGCACGACCATGCTCTGGATCAGTGCGCTTTTGATCATTCCCGCACTGCTGATCTGGGCGGCAGCCGACAAACAGATCAACGTCGTCAGCCTCGCCTCGGTCGCGCTGCGCCTCTCCACACCCATCGCCCTCGGTGCTTTGGCCGGCATCTATGCCGAACGCTCCGGTATTATCAATATTGGCATTGAGGGCATGATGCTCACCGGGGCCGCCTTTGGCTTTGCAATCTTCGCCTTCACCGACAACATCTGGCTCGGCGTCATTGTCGCTGTCATCGCTGGTGGCGTGATGGCCCTGCTCCACGGTGCGCTTTCGATCACCTTCAAGACCGACCAGATCATCAGTGGCACGGTGATCAACATTCTGGCGATTGGGGTTACAGGCTACCTGAGACGCCAATTCTTCGTTGACGGCACGGGGGGACGGGTCACGCTGCCCCAGTTTTCGCTGCCGCTTCTGAGTGATATTCCCATTCTTGGCCCGATTTTCTTTGTGGGAAAACCTATTTTTTTTACTATGATTTTAATGGTTATCCTCACGCATATCCTGCTCTTCAGCACGCGCTACGGCCTGCGCATGCGTGCTGTCGGCGAGAATCCCAAAGCGGCAGCGACGGTTGGCATCAATGTCAAACGCACCCGCTACGTCAATATCGTGATCAGCGGCATGCTGGCCGGCTTGGGCGGGGCTTGGTTTTCGCTCGAAACGGTGGGGCGTTTTGACGACGGCATGACCGCTGGCAAGGGCTTTATTGCGCTCGCCGCGATGATTTTTGGCAAATGGATGCCTTTTGGGGCTTTTGGCGGGGCCGCACTCTTTGGCTTTGCGGAAGCGTTGGGCAGCAACTTCCAGATCATCCAGGTGCAGGCCTTTGGCCTTCCCGTGCCCGTCCAGTTTCTCCAACTGTTGCCCTATCTCGTCACCATGGTTGTCCTCGCCGGCCTAATTGGGCGTGCGACCGGGCCTGCCGCTACCGGCAAGCCGTACGAGTAGGGGCGGAGAGGCGAGGGCGCGAAGAGGCGAAGAGGCGAAGACGCGGAGACGCGGAGACGCGAGGACGCGGAGAGGCGAGGATGCGGAGAGGCGGAGAGGCGAAGACGCTTCACGCTTCACGCCTCCCCGCCTCACGCCCCCTCGCCTCACCCTAAAGGCCTTCCGCCTCCATCCAAGTCTGTACGTCGGCGTCGGAGGGGGATGGGTTACCACCCGGAATGTAACGGTAGCGATCACCGTACCCCTCCATCACCTGGTTTCGCAACGCTTCAGCCTCAGGGCTCTGCTCCGCGTCAGGCACTTTTACCACCTCGCCCGACTGGAGATCGAGGTAGAAGCTGTAAGCGGGATCCGTTGCGGCCAGGGCGGACAAAATCTGCGCGCGGTTGTAGCTGCCTGCCACAGCAACCTCCCGATCCGCCCGGGGGAGGGGCATCTACTACGTGGTTTGGCCCCCCGGGTCTCGTTCAAACCTTTAGTGATGGTACACGAATGTGCTTAGTAATGCAAGCCGTTGTACCATTGTAACATTTACCGGGTTTATACGTATCTCTTACAGTAGTCAGGGGAGCGGCTGATGGATCAAACGGACGACGAAGTGGCCCTAGTGCGCAGGGCGCAGTCCGGTGATCAAGCGGCTTTTGCGCTGTTGGTGCAACGCTACAGTGGGGCGATCTTCAATCAGGCCTACCGTATGCTCAACCATGTCCAAGAGGCCGAAGATGCGGTGCAAGAGGTCTTCATGCGCGCCTACCATCGCCTTGATACCTTTGCCACCGAGCGCCGTTTTGTCGCTTGGTTGCTTACCATTGGGAACAACTATTGCATTGATCGCCTGCGTCGCCGCCGCATGCGCTGGCTTACCCTTGACGATGTCGCCTTCTGGCTCACAGGTGATGCCCCTAGCCCTGAAGATCTCGCCATTTTGCACGAAAGCCGCACCAAAGTGCAGGAAGCCCTACAGGAGTTACCCGAAACCTACCGCAGCGTGGTGATCTTGCGCTACTGGCACGATTTGTCCTACCTTGAGATAGCCGAAGCACTTGATGTGAGCGAAGCAGCGGTAAAGACACGCTTGCACCGTGGACGAAAATTTCTGACTGATTTGTTGGAGCAGCATGCAGAGGAAAGATGAGACGGAAAATAGGCAATACCCCTTCTGACGACAACGTAGCTGCCGCCGAAAACGCCACGCGCCATCTCTTGGCCCGTTTTGGCGAGCCTGAGGGCGTGGTTCCGCCGCCCGATCTAACCGCGCACGTCATGGCTGCCTTGTCCCAACGACCTGCGCCACCCTCGCGACATCCATGGTTCCGTCGCGCCCCCGCGATCGCCCTCGTCGCGGCGGCGCTGCTGCTGCTACTCAGCGGCCTTGGGCTCTATGTTGGCAGCCAAAGCGCGCTTGGTGTAGATGCATTCGCAGCCAGCCAAGCGTCAGGGCGCAACCCCTTAACCGCCAGTCTCGGCGCAGCCCTAGCCAACCGTGTCCTCCAAACTCCCCTGCTACCCGCGCCGCATCTGCTTGCCAGCGTGCTTGGCCTAGCGTTACTTGCCTTTAGCAGCGCTGTCGCCGTTGTCTGGCCCTGTCGCACGCGTGGCATTGCTCTCACCCTGCGTCGCGCCCCGCAGCAGACCCTACGCCGCAGCCTGTTCATCATGCTGATTACCGGCCTGGGGCTATTACTGTTCACCCTCAGCCCGCTTTGGAGCGTGCTCCTCTTGTGGCCCCTCGTTGCCCTGCTGCACGTCCCTTACATCATCGGCCTCGCGGCGCTCGGCGATGCGCTGAGCGATGCCCTTGGCCTTCCCGTACAGCCACCCAGTTCGGCCATTCTGGGCAGTGGCATGCTACTGCTCACCTTGGTGCTGGTTGGCTTTGTCGCGCCCCTGTTCAGTGTGGCACTCTTCTACCTGATCGGTGCCTACGGCGTTGGGGCGCTCGTGCTCAGCCGCGGTGGCGTTGGTGGAGAGGCGGGGATGTGAAGAGGCGAGGAGGCGAGGA
>RSAS01000206.1:0-4375 GCA_003934145.1 Candidatus Viridilinea halotolerans
GAGCAGACCTGTGAGGTCTTATTTGAAACGTATTGGGGCATGGCCCCCGAAAAATACCCCCCGCCGGAAGGCTTCACTAACAAGAGCATTTAGGTGTAAGATATAAAGGGAGGAGTATGCAGTCTCTGGCATACTCCTCCCTTTAAGCCCTGAGAAAAGAGTAGGCCCATGCAAGACGCCCACCCTAGCCCCCCGCAACCCGCCAACGAAGAGCAGCGCATCGCAACCCTACGGCGTTGTCGCATTCTCGATACCATGCCGGAGCAGTTCTTCGACGATCTCACGGCGGTGGCTTCCTATATTTGTGAAACGCCGATTGCCGCCGTCTCGTTAGTGGATCGCCACCGGCAGTGGTTCAAGGCGCAGGTGGGCCTGACCGATAGCGAGACGCCGCGCAATGTCGCTTTCTGCGCCCACACCATTCTCGATCCCGTAGAGTTGCTCGAGGTGCATGATGCGCTCGATGATGTTCGCTTTCGCACGAGTACCCTCGTGACCGAGAACCCCCACATTCGCTTCTATGCCGGTACGCCCTTGACAATGCGCGACGGCACGACCCTGGGGGCGCTCTGTGTGGTGGATACGGTGCCGCGTGAACTGAATGAAAAGCAACGCGCCGCCCTCGCCGCCCTGGGGCGCAGTGTGGTCAATGAACTGGAATTGCGCCTCAACGATGCCCTCGCCCGCGAATTGGTCGAACATGAACTCCAAGCGAGTGAAGCTAAGTTTCGCGGCCTGAACGATAGCCTCGATAGCGCCATCATTATTGTGGATCGCAATGGGCACTGTCTCTATGCCAATGAGGTTACGGCCAACCTGCTGGGCCAAACGAGTGCGGCCATCGTCAATGCCAGCCTCGCCCAGATCTTCCCGGCCTTGGTCGAAGAGCAGGCCGTGTTGATCCGTCAGGTGCTCCAGAGCAACAGCGGACGGGTGGTTGAAGCCGCGCTTAGTCTCCAAACAGAGCACCGCTGGTTCCGTATTTCGATGCAGCCCATCCGTGGCGATGATGGACGCGCCATGTGTGTGCTGATCAATGCCACCGACATCCATACGCTCAAGACGACCCAAGAACAACTGATCGAACTCAACCAAGCCATTGCGGCTCAAGCCGAAGCGGTACACGAGCTGGCGCGAAACGAAATCGCCCGCACCATGCGTATGCGCACCGACTTTTTGGCCAGTGTCTCCCACGAGCTACGCACGCCGCTCAATGCCATTCTTGGCCTCAGCGAAAGCATGCTCGACGGTGTCTGCGATCCACTCACGCCCCTCCAAGTCGAGACGGTCAACCAGATCTACAAAAGTGGCAACCAGTTGCTCAATCTGATCAGTGACGTCCTCGATCTCTCCAAGATCGAATCCGATCGCCTCCAACTCGAATGCGAAGCGGTGCTCGTAGCCGATGTCTGCCGCGCTAGTCTGCGCTTCGTGCATGAGCAGGTCAGGCAAAAACAGCAACGCCTCGCCTTTACGCTCAACAATGAACTGGCAATTATGGAGGTAGACCACAAGCGGCTACGCCAGATGCTTGGCAATCTACTAAGTAACGCGGTAAAATTCACCCCGCCCGGCGGCACCATCGCACTTGAAGTTGAACTCGACGCGACGACCGAACAGGCTATCTTTCGTGTACGCGACACCGGCATTGGCATCAGCCAAGAAGATCAGGCCCATATTTTTGAACCCTTCAGCAAACTGGACAATCGCCTCAACCGCGATCACGAAGGCACCGGCCTAGGTCTCATCCTCGTTCGCCGCCTCACCGAACTGCACGGCGGCACCGTCAGCGTGATGAGCGAACCCGGCGTTGGGAGCTGTTTTACCATTATTCTGCCCTATCGGCCTATGGTGTTGTAAGCGACGGGGAAGGTCTTAGGGAAGCGGATGTTGTTGATTGCCCCGTCGCTTTGTCACCCTGAGCGCAGCGAAGGGTCTCTCTTCGGTCGAAAAGAGATGCTTCGCTGCGCTCAGCATGACAGGCTGCTGGGGTACTTAAAAGTTTCTGCTTCCCTTACCGCTCACGCAGACCAACGCAACGGCACCAGCCACTCCCCATTCCAGACGCCCGCGAAGGTGCAGGGCTGCCCTCCCGTTTGCGCAGCAAGTGCCCAGCCCTCCGTGTAGCGCGGTGGCAAGGGCAGCGTGCGCCCTTCAGCGTCGTGCAAGTGCCACGCGGCGTCGGCGTGCCCCAACTGACACGGGCCGACCAGCAGCGGGTAGCGTTCCAACCACGGGTTGGCCGCCAAGGCGGCGGCATAGTTGCCCAGGGCAGCATAGAGACTCATGCCGGGGAGCATCGGCGTCGGCGTGGGGGTGGCGTGGCGCATGCGCACGAGCGCACGTAATGGGGCCGCGCTAGGGTAAAAGACCAACTCGGCATCAAGGGTGCTACCAGCGATGAGGCTCTGGTCGAGCGGCTGCCCCCCCGCGCTAAACTCGATCAGCAGGGCGGGGCGGTGGCTCTGTGCGCCCCAGAGCCATGTGCGCTGCACGCGTAGATGCTCTTCATCCTCGACTTGACGCCCCAAGACCACCCAGTGATCGCGGAGGCCAACTGCGTGCGCCAACACCTCCTCTTGGCTCAGCGTAAAGCCAAGCGTGGTGCGCACATCGGCTTGGGCTTCCGGCGGCAAGCTGTCGAGGATGGTATAGGCTTTGGCGAGCAGATGCAGCCGCGCCATCAGATCGAGCATGCGGCCCTGCCAGCCGGTGCCCGTAGCGGCGCGTGTGCCGAGGTTGCGCAAGAGCCGCGCCACCCCCGGAGCTTGGGCGTCAACCATGCGCGCCGCGAAGGTCGCGCAGGCGGCTGGCGCTTCGGCTTGGAAGGCGCCCAACCCGGCGCGCATGCGATCTTCGAGCCACAGTTGCAATTCGGCCAAACCCGCGGCCACGCGCCCCTCACGCGCAGCGCGGTTGCGCTCCGCACTGCCGCTTGCTGCGGGCTTGGCCGCCTGCGTCTCGCGGCGTGTCGCGGCGGCGGCGCGGCTTGTCAGCCATTCTTCGACCCATGGCGGTGGCGCACTCGGCGCAGCCAGATGGGGTTGCGTCGCCAAGAGCAGCAGTAAACCCAAGCCATGCTTGCACGGAAACTTACGACTCGGGCAAGAGCAACGAAAAGCCGGGCCGCTCAGATCAACCTGGGTGCGGTAGGGCGCCTTGCCGCTGCCCTTACACTCGCCCCAGAGCGCCGTTTCATGCTGGCCCAGCGTCACCCAAACCCCCGGCGTCGCCAAGCCCCGCGCCGCCTTTGCCGACGCCGCGTCGGGGGCCAGGGCCAAGACCTGTTCGCTGGTGAGGTGAGACATGGTGATGTACGGCGGCTGCGAGGCCGCCCCCGCATAAATTTTTGGGATGCGACCAAAACTTGTTAGGTAAGGGGGCGCGAGGGAACTTGGTTCCCTCGCACCCTCCCGTCGTTCGGCTGGGTGTGGGGCGCAGCCCTACAAATTTTGGTCACGCATAAATTTGTTGCTGCGTGTTAGCGGCTGCGCCGCCAACACGCAGCAACAAAGAACACCTTGGGGCTTGCCCTATAAAACCTACTCCGGTTGGGTGACCAACTCCGAACCGGCGACCCACCCTTCGCGGCCATCACTGATGCGCACGCGCCACCAAGGGTAGTTATCGAGCGGCACAGGCCCTTCGTGCAGGGTCATTTGGGTGCCCGGGGGCAGGCTGGCTAAGGTGTTGGACTGCAGGCCGGGGCGGTCGCGCAGGCGCAGGTTTTGGCCACCAGCCTTGCGCACCCAGGCACTGACGCCAGCGGCGAGACCACCGGGGGCAACGCTACTACTCGCTGCCGCACCGATAGTAACATCGGCGGGGGCAGTTTTGGCCGCTTCAGCCGCTTCGGCTACCGCTTCGGCTGCCGCCCGCTCGGCTTGGCGCGCCTTATTCTGGGCGGCTTGGGCCTCAATCTGCAACTTGGCCATATCAAGCTGCATCTTACGCACCTGTTCTTGGGCCTCGGCCAGTTTCTTCGTGGCGGCATCGCCCGCCTGCGCCTGTTTTGTTGCTGCCGCGAGCTGCTTTTCCAGATCGGCAGCCTCTTTGGCCTTCGTAGCGATCTGGCTCGTCATGTCACGCATCTGGCGCGCGAGTTGCTCTTCTTTGGCCTTCTCGGCTGCTGCGGCCTTTTCGGCCTCTTCCCTCTTCCTGTTACCAAAACCAAACATGGCTTGCTCCTCACACTATGGTTGTAACATGCTTTGGGGCTGCGCCCCAAGCCCCTTTTCTGTTGCGTGTCGGCGGCTGCGCCGCCGACACGCAACAGAAAAGGGGTTTCTGCGGGGGCTGCGCCCCCGCGCCCCCTCCGGCGGGTTTCTGCGGGGGCTGCGCCCCCGCGCCCCCTCCGGCGGGTTTCTGCGGGGGC
>RSAS01000206.1:4475-4661 GCA_003934145.1 Candidatus Viridilinea halotolerans
TGCGCCCCCGCGCCCCCGCCTTTAACGGCGGACAGAAAACCTGCCCCCTCTCCCGCTTGCGGGTTCATGGGCGGACAGAAAACGGGTGCGTTGCCCGCAAGAACCGCATTGCAACGCCAAGAATCTCGATGCCTTCCCCCCTCTCCCACAACGTTTTAAGGGCGGACAGAAAACGTGTGCGCCCCC
>RSAS01000490.1 GCA_003934145.1 Candidatus Viridilinea halotolerans
TTCTGCACTGGAACGCCATCAGCAAAGACCTGTGAGGTCTTTGCTCTCCCTTATTTGAAAGGTATTGGGGCATGGCCCCCCAGCGCGGCAGGGGCACATGGTGCCATTCGTCATTCGCCACTGGCGTCACACGGTGCCATGGGCAACCCTGGCAATGTTACAGGGAGGGTCAATGCTGCTTCTGCCGCCCACGCCGGATCGCTCGGCAATGGCTGTAGCTCTAAGGCGCTTACCGCGAGACTGAGGATGCGTCCCTCAGGGCTGACTGCAGCGGGGCTGTTCAGGGTGAGCGTGGTTTGGCCGGGCGCAAGCATGAGGCGCAGGGTGATACGCTCGTCGTAGGGCGCTCCAGGGATGATCACGCGGTCGAGGCGCTGCCCGTTGGCCCAGAGTTCTAAGGGGCGGGCGCTACCATATGCGGTGACTTGCAACTGGAGGCTGACAAGCGCCTGTTCACGGGTGAGCAGGTTGATCTCCGCCTCTTCTTGCATCCAACGCCAAGCGCGCTCACCGTCCGTCTCATAGTCGTACCATCCCCTGCCTAGCGTGATCACTGGGCGGGCAGCAGCGGGATCAATGGCATAGATCTCGCGTCCATCCCCCGTGTGAACCACGTTGATGCCGGGCACGTCCAGCCAAGCACGCAGATGGGCATGCTCGCTGCGCGGCAGCAAGCTATGGTTCACCACCACAAAACGCACCCCGCGACTGGCCAATTCGCTGGCTGCATCCAGGGGCATAAGCTCGGCACCCGGCGCGGTGGCCCGCCAGAGCCCTTGAGCGACCGAGGGGTAGCCCACGCTGGCATAGAAGGGCAGGCGCGCCAAGTAGCCACCCATCAGCGGGCGTCCGTGGCAGATCTGGTTGAGCAGCCCGCGGCTATCGTTGAGCTGCGGCGGTAGCTCAAGTACCGCGCCCGCAACGGGATCGCCATTCAGCGCATTGATTTCGGGTGCGACCGCCAGGGGCAACAGTTTCCACGGCGCAACGAGGCTCTCGCAGATCACCAGGGCGGTGATGAGGGAGGCGAGGATGGGGGATGCGGTGAGGCGGGAGGCGAGAGGTGAGAGGTGAGAGGCGGTGAGGCGAGAGGCGAGAGGTGAGAGGCGAGAGGCGAGGATGCGAGAGGCGGGAGGCGTCTTCGCGTCTTCGCGTCCCCGCGTCCCCGCGTCTCCATTCTCCACCCTCCGCGTCTTCGCATCTTCGCGTCCCCGCGTCCCCGCGTCTCCATTCTCCACCCTCCGCGTCTTCGCATCTTCGCGTCCCCGCGTCCCCGCCTCTCCCCTATCCAGCCCCAGCGCCGCCAACATAGCCATTGGCAGCACAAAGAGCGCAACAAAGATGGCCGGGCGGCTGCTGTTACGAAAAATGTCGCTGAGGTTGAGCAGCATAAAGGGGCCAGGCACCGGACTCTCAGCGGCGGTGAGGCGCAATTGCGGCCCCATGGCCATCACAAGGCAGAAGAGCGCCAACAGCGCCCATGGCCATGCGGCGGCCCAGCGCCGCCAGAGTGCCAAACCGCAGAGCAGCAGCACCCCTAGGCCCATGCCGGCGCCCGTTTCGGTGCCGAAGGGATGGAGTTGGCCCTGCCACGCCCGCGCCGCGTCGCCCCAGAGCGGGTGGAAAACGTTGGGCGCAACAAGATCGACTAGTGCGACGGAGTGAAAGACTTGGCGCACATACCAATCTTCCAGGGCCACACTGCCCAGCCCGCCCGCAAGCAGCGTTACCGGCAGCAGCAGCGCCAGCCAGACGAGGCCCACGCCAGCAGCGGCGCCGAACGTTGGCCAGCGTACGTCACGCTGCGCAATACATGCCGCTAGGCTGCCGTGGGCTATGGTGTAGAGTGCCGCGTAGAGGCCGTGGTACTGGCTGGCAAGCGTGGTAAGGAAGAGCACGCAACCAGCAGCCACGATACTCAGCGCGCTACGCCGCGCCAAGGCGTTCAGAAGCGTGAGCAGATAGAGCGCCAGCCAAAAGGTTGCCGCCCGCTCCATCGTGCCGCCCCAAACCTGTTGGCT
Organism: Candidatus Viridilinea halotolerans; assembly: GCA_003934145.1. Classification (GTDB taxonomy): domain Bacteria; phylum Chloroflexota; class Chloroflexia; order Chloroflexales; family Chloroflexaceae; genus Viridilinea; species Viridilinea halotolerans. Next base: position 2,022 of record RSAS01000490.1, read on the forward strand.
GTGGTAGGGCGTAAAGACAAAGATGAACCCCGCCAGCAGGGCCGCCCCCCGCCCGATCGCCAGCGCTCGCGCTACACGATAGGCCCAATAGCCGCCGAAGCCAAACGAAAGCAAGATCACGCTGTTGAAGGCCACAAGCGGCCCAAGTCTCCACAAGATTGGCCAGACCAACAAGGCGTTGGGGAGGCTCAAGGGTTGCAGGAAGAGATTGACGCTATCTGGATAAAAAAGGTACGTGGTCAGATAGGGGTTCGCCCCGTTGAGCAGCGCCATGCGTACCCACCAGAGATTCCAGATATTTTGCGCCGCATCAATCGGCGTGTCGCCAACCTGAATAACCGCCGTATGCAGATGCAAGCTCAGCGGCCATGTAAAAATCACCCCCAAAAGCAGGTAGCCCACAAAGACTGCGATGCGCCACGGCCATGGTTCGGCGCACGGCACGGCTGCGAGCGGGCTGAGCAGCGTTGGCCGTTTCATCGCCCCGTCCCCTGTGCAGCGCTGAGGCGCTGGTAGAGTTGCTCCAGTTCGGCAGCTAACCGATTAGCTCCGTAGCGTTCTAGCACCTCCTGCCGCCCCAACGTGGCTAGACGTTGGGCCAACTCACGATCCTCAAGCAGGCGAATGATCGCTGCCGCCAGCGCCGCCACATCGCCATAGGGCGTCAGCAGGCCCGTGCGCTCGTGGCTGATCACCTCGTTGCCCGCCATCACGTCGGTGGTAACGACGGGCGCACCAGCAAGCAGCGCCTCGATCAGCGGAATGCCAAAGCCTTCGTAGCGGCTGGGGGCCACTACCACCGCCGCCGTGCGCAACAGCGCCAATTTTTCCGCCTCACTCACCCGCCCGCGCAGCGTAATCCGTTCGGCCACGCCGCCCTCGCGTGCCAAACGCCAGAATTCCGCCTCCTCGGCGCGATTGTGGCTTACACAGATGCAGCGCGCCGTAGGCACCCGGGCCAAAACGGTGGGCAAGGCGCGCACCAAAAGATCGTAGCCCTTGCGCGCTACCAACTGGCCGATGAAGAGAATAAGGGGCGTGCCGCCGGATGGGCGCTCTTCGGGTTGGGTTGCCATTCCTGTCAACTCAACCGCATTGGGCAAGACACTAATCTTCAACGGATCCACCCCAAGGCGCGCCAAAAGATCGCGTTCGCCATACGAAAGTGCCAGCACATGATCCACCCAGAGCAGCGGGGCGTGAATGAGATAGTTGCGCACCGTCCGCCGTGGATGCGCCCCCGTCGCCAAACGGCGCAGCAGTCGCCCCGGCGTCGTCAACAGATTGTGGTAGCGCAGCGTCGCCTCCAGCGGACGCTCGCGATCAACCACGAGATCGCCATCGTGCAACAGGCCATGCACCGTCAGCACCGTGGGAATGCCTATACGCCGCGCCGCCCAGACTGTCTGGAAGCCGAGCAGACTGCGCAAATGGTGCAAATGAATGATGTCCGGGCGGTCAACGTGGCGCAGGCGCAACAACGCCTCGGGCGCAAAAAAGCCATAGGTCGGCGCACGATGCACCGCGATCCCGCCGGGCAACCACTCGTGGCGCAGCGTCTGGCCAGCGTAGCGCCGGTCGCGGTACTCGTGGGCCACAACCGTATGGCCCCGACGCGCCAACGCCCGCGCCTGAAGTTGCTCAGGCCGACTTGGAAAGGCGGGATCGAAGCCATAGGTTGTCACGATGAGAATGTGCATAGAGATCAATGCCCTTGAAATTAGGAAGGGGAGGGCAAAGCCCTCCCCAAACCCCCGCCAGTAAGCTTAGCTTGCTACGCATGCTCCGCCTATAACCACTCATCCTGCGGCTTACAGACGAAGGTGCAGACCGGATCGCCCTTGGCAACGCAGGTGGTCTCGCGGCAGAAGAGGTTCAGCCCAAAGACTTCGCTACAATAGCCCCCGATATAGCCTGCCAACTGCCAACAGACCGGCTCGTTGGCCGGGCCAACTTTGCGCAAGAACTCCTCGGCAAGGTAACTGTTGCGGAACTCAACCACAAGATTGAACTTGGCGGCACCATCATACTCCAGGCTGGCCAACTTCGGCAAGCCAACGCCCTCCCAGGTGTGCAGCGTAGGCCCAAAGGCCAGCCACTCCATCTTATCGGCGGGTTGAAACTCCTGCATCACCATACGTGCCCGTTCACGTCCACTCGCCTCACCAAAGCGGCGCATCACGATCCGCGCCGCCGGCATATCACCAACGTTCAGCAACTCTTGGTAGAGATCGCCAAACGCCTCGACACCAAAGAGTACCATGCGGCTGTTGCCCAGGGTGACCTTACCGTTGTTGAGGTCGAAGTTGAGCGAGGACTTGAGGTTGAGTTCCGACGCTTTCATGCATGCTCCTTGTGCATATGTTACTATCTTGCTTCCAGCGGGTGTTTCGATGGCTGCCGCCCTAAAACCCACTGGTTTTTAGGGGGCCTTCGGCCCCAGGATGAGGGTCTTCTTTGGGGGCCGTGCCCCCAAACCCCCGCCGAACGGGAGGATTGCTTGGGGGCCGTGCCCCCAAGCCCCCACCCAACGGGAGGATTGCTTGGGGGCCGTGCCCCCAAACCCCCACCCAACGGGAGGATTGCTTGGGGGCCGTGCCCCCAAACCCCCGCCCAACGGGAGGCTTGCTTGGGGGC
>RSAS01000326.1 GCA_003934145.1 Candidatus Viridilinea halotolerans
CTGCCGATTCGCGCAACTCGGAACGGCGTCTAGCTGACCGCCCTGAACGGATACGTTATTTTGTTGCACGTCTATAAAGTACTTTAGTCTTTTCATTTAACAGTACCTCTATAATGCGCCGCCCAACACGAAGTAGACGGAGATCTTGCCACCTACACCCCAATGATATGTGCTACGCGGCGATCATGCAACCAATGACCCGCCCTGCCTTAGGGCGGTTGCAAAGTCCCAACAGGCTCAGGTAACATCCGCAGATTATGCAGATTACGCAGATGAGGAAGCAATAATCTGCGTAATCTGCGTAATCTGCGGACAATCAGGATGACTTTGCAACCGCCATGATGGCGACTTGGCGATCATCTCATGCGCGACGGCACCGCGCCCCAATACGCCAACGGTCGCCACTTCTGCGCCCAACGCTTCAAAGGCTGGCCCATCGCCAAGTGGGTCACGCAAGAGCTACGCGGTCGGCGCTACCGCAGCATCATCGGTTATAACGCCGACGAACCCAAGCGGGCCGCAAAGGCCGCAGACTACGCCGACATCCAGCGCACCCACGAGTTCCCGCTTATCGCGTGGGGCTGGGGCCGTGCCGAAGTACTGGCCTACGTGCGCGACGTGACCGGCGAAGAATGGGAGAAGAGTTGTTGCGGCTTCTGCCCCTTCACCAACGGGCGCACCGAATTAGTAGAGCGTCACCTGCGCGAGCCGGAGCAGGGCGCACGGGCGCTGCTGATGGAACTGTTGAGTCGCTCAATGAATCCGCGCTTCGGCCTCTACCCCAGTGGCAAGCCGCTGCGGGCCACGCTCGACGCCGCCGGCGGCGTCGCAGCCATCACGCAGTTCCAACGAATGATCCTCACCCACGAATGGGCAGTCTACCGCGTGCGCCGCATCTACCGCGCGAAAGCGCCGCTCGTAGATCGCAGCGTCGAGATTATCGCCACCGGCGACCGCCAAGCGATGCTCGACCACCTCCGCAGCCTGGGCCAAACCGAGACTGTCGGCGGCATCGAGCGCGTCTACCTCCGCCGCCGCCCCGAAGGGCTCCGGCCATCGGTCGAGGCATTCTACGTCGCCGCGCCGCACATCATTGCCAAGAAAGAGAAGAAGAGCTTCGCCACGCGCTGGCACCACCAGACGGATGAGGCACGCCACGGCGTCAGCCAGATCGCGCTCTTCTGAAAAGCCCCCCGTTGGCTCGTGAGAGCCAGCGGGGGGCTTTTTGCATGGTGTGATGGTATGAACTACGCATCACTCGTCATTCTGATGGTATACTTTTGTTGCCAGACAAGGTCTCAGGGGTCAGCCTGAGCGCATCAGGACGCGGTTCGTAATGTTACTATCGGAATGGTCATGCCTCCCACACCCATCCGCGATCTCCCCACCCTGCTTGCCACGCTAGAACCCCAACTGCAGCCGGGTATCGTCGTCTTCACCAGCGTCCCTTTTGGTACCCCCATCGCCCCTATTGCGATCATTGCCAGCATACGTGAACCGGAGGGGATGGCACTCATCTTACCCGAAGCCGCAGCCCAACAGTCGGGCCTGCCCATTCTCGCCCGCTGCGCATGGATCACCCTCACCGTCGCCTCTGACCTTCACGCCGTCGGCCTCACCGCTGCGGTGGCCACCGCCCTTACCCACGTCGGCATCAGTTGCAACATCGTGGCCGGTGCCTACCACGATCACCTCTTCGTTCCCGTAGACGTAGCCTCCCATGCGCTCGCAGCCCTCCATGCGTTGCAAGCCCAAGCGCGTGGCGATCACGATCCATTAAGCTAGAGTTCTTCAGATACAGAATCTTGAAGGGGAGGGGTTCGGGGAAAGCGAAGCCCTTCCCGAAACCCCCTTCCCACCATCTTGGAGGTTCCAGAAACAGTATCCGAAGAACCATAGAGGGCATTGGGCTAGATACAAAGAAGATTTGACCTGTACATACAAGCTTTGTGACACTCCGGTTGGTACCTACGAGTTAAGCTATGCATATTCAGCGCATCCGTATCTCCAATATGAAGTCGATCGACACGCTCGATTGGGCTATCCCAAAGGATCAGGCTGCGGGCTGGCATGTGATTATTGGCGATAACGGCTCAGGCAAGTCCACCCTCCTGCGGGCAATCACGCTGGCGCTGCTCGGCCCTGTCGAAGCGGCGGGTCTGCGCCAGGACTGGGATACCTGGCTGCGTGCGGAAACGAAGAGCGGCAGCGTGCGCCTCGATATGACCTATGACCCGCAGATTGATCAGTTTACTGGCCCTGGGCGTCGTGATGCCGAGATGGTTCCTGCGGCGGTGCAGATTGAGTATGATGGGCATAAAGCGCAGATCAAAAAGGGCAGAGAAACGCCGAACCCCGAGCGGCACATCTGGTCCGGGGCTGGCGGGTGGTTTTCTGTCGCCTATGGGCCGTTTCGCCGCTTCAGTGGCGGCGATGCACCGTTTAAGACCCAATCTCTCCGCTCGCTCCCGCGGCTGGCGGCCCACCTCTCGGTCTTCAACGAGGCGTTCGCTCTGAGCGAGGGGTTGCGCTGGCTTCAGGAGCTTCAGTTTAAGCGCCTGGAGCAATTGTCGGAGGGGATGCTCCTTGAGCGCCTGATCACCTTTGTGAACCAGAAGGATTTCCTCCCGTTCGGCATGCGCATCAGGAGTATTGATGATGTCGGCTCGTCGGGTATCTTCTTCACCGACCCGCATGGCCAGCGGGTGTCCGTGGAAAATCTGAGCGATGGCTACCGCTCGATCTTGAGCCTGACGTTCGATCTCATACGCCACATGGTCAACACCTACGGCCCCAACGCGGTCTTCGACGCGAGTGACCCGACCGTTATTCACGCGCCTGGGGTCGTACTCATTGACGAGGTCGATGCGCATCTCCACCCCTCCTGGCAAAAGCGCGTTGGGTTCTGGTTCCGACAGCACTTCCCGCACGTTCAGTTCATCGTCACCACGCATAGCCCCCTCGTCTGCCAAGCCGCGACCGAGGGGAGTATCTGGCGGCTGCCGCGCCTAGGTGACCCGGAGCCGGGCGGGATGGTCATCGGGCAAGACCGTGATCGGCTGCTCTACGGCAACGTGCTCGATGCCTACAGCACGGGGGCATTTGGCCTAGACAGCACGCGCTCCGAGGAGTCCCAGGTGAAGTTGGTTCGCCTCGCGCAGCTCAACCGCAAAGATCTGCGCGGCGGGCTAAGCACCGAGGAGCAGCAGGAGCAGGAGCAACTGCGTTCGATATTGCCAACGACTGCCTACCAGACTGGCGAGTGAAACACGAATGATCCGCCTTGCTCACATCGATCTGCCACCGGACATTGTGAAGAAGCTCCACGGCTACCAGCAAGCCGTGAATAAGGGCGCGACGTACGCGGATCGCGTTGCGCTTGCCAAGCGACACTTCGGCCTGCGGAACAGGAAGGACAATAAGACATTCGAGGCCGTGAAGCACTCGCTAACCGAAATGTGTTCTGGCGCACGACGCTGCTGCTACTGCGAAGACTCCGTGGCCGATGAAGTGGAGCACATCAAGCCGAAGGATCTCTACCCTGAGTTGGTCTTTGTCTGGGAAAACTATCTCTATGCCTGTGGGCCGTGTAACGGCCCAAAAAACAATTGTTTTGCCATTTTCGCCGCAGATGATGGGCAAATGGTCGAAGTGGGGCGTACTCGTGATACGCTGGCACTGCCCCCGACGCGAGGCGAGCCGGTGCTGATCGATCCGCGTCAGGAAGACCCGCTCGATTACATGGAACTCGATCTGCCGGGCACCTTCCTCTTCTTACCAGTGGGCGAGCCAGGAACCCTGAGCCACCAGCGCGCCGAATACACCATTAAGCTGCTTGGGCTCAACCGGCGCGACTATCTGCTGAAGGCTCGGGCCGAGGCATACTGCTCATACCGAGCGCGCCTGGCCGAGTACGTACACCGTCGTGATGCAGGAGCGACACCTGCCGATCTCGAAAGACTCATCAGCGGAGTCAGGCGCATGAACCATCCGACGGTCTGGCGTGAGATGCAACGCCAGCACACCATTATTCCCGAATTGCGTGATCTGTTTGATGCCACCCCCGAAGCCCTTTTCTGGTAGGGCATGCGGCTTGGGTGCGACGGTGGCACGCCACATACATTTCAAATCAGATTACGCAAATTCGCAAAGCCGCTAAACGTTGGCATACCTACGCTGAACACGTTGCGTCCTTACGCCTTTCGGACTCTCGAACTTTCGGCTATCGGCTCTCGATTTTCACCCCCGCGCTACACGGCCAGACCAGCGGGCGCAGCACGCCATCCTCTAGCTCCATGTCGGCCCAGCAGCGTTCACGCTCGGCGTTGGTCATGCGCGGCACATACCAGATCACTGGATGCTCGTCGAGGGCTTCGCCATCAATGAATTGCTCCGGCCCTTGGCGCTCGTCGAGGGCGCAGCAGGTGCCGAGGGTTGGCAGATCGCCTTGGCCCTCCTCTGGCTTGGCCTGCGTCCAGTAGACGTAGGCCAGTTCTGCGTCACCCCAGAGCGGAGAGATCGTCTGGGTGCCACCCGTTCCGGTAAGCTGAAACCCATGTGGCCCACCGGCAGCCCACTCCTGCCACCCCTCCTCGTGCAGCGGGGTTGTCTCGTTGCCGTCCCACACACTCAGGCTTGATGGCGCGACCG
>RSAS01000845.1:0-1726 GCA_003934145.1 Candidatus Viridilinea halotolerans
CGAAGCTGCCCCCGCACCCCCGTCCGACGGCGGCGAAGCTGCCCCCGCACCCCCGCCCGACGGGTGAGTTTGCGGGGGCCGTGCCCCCGCACCCCCGCCCGACGGCGGCGAAGCTGCCCCCGCACCCCCGTCCGACGGGTGAGTTTGCGGGGGCCGTGCCCCCGCGCCCCCGCCCGACGGGAGGATTTGCGGGGGCCGTGCCCCCGCGCCCCCGCCCGACGGCGGCGAAGCTGCCCCCGCGCCCCCGTCCGACGGCGGCGAAGCTGCCCCCGCCCGAGAAGGGAGCGCGAGGGAACCTGGTTCCCTCGCATCTTCCTGACGCCCGGTGGGGCGTGGGGCGTAGCCCCGCCAAGCGGGGCTTTAGGGCACCAGCCCTAAGCATGCCAATGGGGTGACGGTGCAACGCACCGTCACCCCATTGACAAAAAACTAGGTACGGTATTCGGTGTTGATTTGAATGTAACCCTCAGTAAGATCGCAAGTCCAGACGGTGGCGACCCCATCACCAAGGCCCAAGTCGGCTTCGATCAGCACTTGGGGGACATTGAGCCGGGCGCTTGCTGCGGCTTCGTCGAAGGGGAGCGGGAGACCACCGGCGAGGACACGCATGCCGCCAAAATCCAGAATTACCCGTTCGGGGTCAACTTCGGCCCCGCTGTAGCCAAGTGCGCAGACCACCCGCCCCCAGTTGGGGTCGGCCCCGTAGAGCGCCGTCTTGACCAACGGCGATTTGGCGATGGTCATAGCGGCCAGTTTGGCATCGGCGTAGCTCTTGGCACCACGCACGTTAATGGTGATGAAGCGGGTAGCGCCTTCGCCGTCGCGCACCACTTCGTGGGCCAAATACTGGCAGAGGGTAGTGAGCCCGGCGAGCAGGGCGTTACCGTCGAGACTGGCGAGGTCTTCAATGGTTGGATTGCCCGCCATGCCGTTGGCCATCACCAGCAACGTATCGTTGGTACTGGTGTCGCCATCGATGCTGATGCTGTTAAAGCTCACTTCAGCCGCTTGGCGCAACGCCGCATCGAGCACCTGGGGGCTAATGGCGACATCACTGGTAATAACGGCAAGCAGCGTGGCCATGTTCGGGTGAATCATGCCCGCGCCCTTGGCCATCCCGCCCAAGTTGATGGTATGACCGGAGGGTAGCGCCACACGCACGGCGGCATGTTTCGGGCGCGTATCGGTGGTCATGATCGCCTGGGCTGCCGCGAGGCCGTGGCTGGGCGCGAGCTGTTCGGCAGCGGCAGTGATCCCGGCAACGACACGCTCGACGGGCATAGGCACACCAATCGTTCCCGTTGACATCACAAAGACGCTATCGGCGGGCAGCCCCAAGGCCTGCTCGGTGGTGCGCACCATCGTTAGGGCCGCTGTATCGCCATCCGTGCCGGTACAGGCGTTGGCATTGCCCGCATTGACCACCAAGGCCTGGAGCAGGCCACCGTTGCGCTTGAGCAGTGCCATATCGTAATGCACAGGAGCTGCTTTTACACGATTAAGAGTAAAGATGGCTGCCGCACTCGCAAGCCGTTCGCTGACGACCAACGCCAGATCGGCGCGCTCCCGATATTTAATGCCACAATCCCAGGTGGCGGCGCGCCAGCCGTGGGGGGTCGTGACGGTGCCTTCGGCGAAAATGGTAATACTCATGGTGTTTTGGGGAACCATGTTCCCCAAGCCCCTTATCTGTTGTTGCTGGGGGAACCATGTTCCCCTAGGCCCC
>RSAS01000845.1:1826-4627 GCA_003934145.1 Candidatus Viridilinea halotolerans
GAACCATGTTCCCCTAGGCCCCCTGGCGGGGTTGTTGGGGGGAACCATGTTCCCCAAGCCCCTTATCTGTTGTTGCTGGGGGAACCATGTTCCCCTAGGCCCCCTGGCGGGGTTGTTTTGGGGAACCATGTTCCCCTAGGCCCCCTGGCAGGGGGTAAGGGGGAACCATGTTCCCCCTTACCCCCTGCCAAGGGAACTTGGTTCCCCCAAACGCCCTATTCTCCTTCGTGGAAGGGAGCGACAAGGTGATCCTCGCTGGTCAGTTCGGTATCTTCCCAGCGCACCGATTCGACGGTGCCGATGTCGTGGAGGTGGGCAATGTCGTTGTAGCTGTGGAGACGCCAGACAGCGCGCCCGCGCCGCTGGATGCGCTCCCAGTGGGTGATGCTGGCGTTGCGGGTGTGGAGATCGGTGGGGGGGATCACCAAGGAGGGCATGCGCCAGAAATGGATAAAGGCGGCATCAATGAAGCCCCCATGACAGACGATGACGATGGTTTTGCCCGTGTGTTCTTGGGCGATGCGCGTGAGCGTTTCGGCGACACGCAGCGTAAAGCGGCCCACGTTCTCGCCACCGGGGGCAATCGGGCGCAGGGGAAATTCATCAAAATTGGGCTGGCCAAACTTGGCCCACGCCTCTTGGTTGGTCATCCCGTCAGCTTCGCCGATCTTGAATTCTTGCACATCATCATCAAACATGATCGGAAGGTTGAGCGCGGGCTGAATGATCTCCGCCGTTCGTTTGGCGCGCGGCAAGGGGCTGGCAATCAGCACATCGGCCTGCAGTTCGCCGTGGGCCAAGCGGTCGCGCAGCCGTTCAACTTGGGCAATGCCGCGCGGCGTCAGCCCCTTGTCGCCCTGCATGCCGGCCATCATCGGTTGGACGTTTGCCCACGCTTCGCCATGGCGAATGAAGTAGATCTGAGTCACGGTGTACCTTCTTTTTCATCAGGATGTGACTGAAAGTTGTAGGAAGGGTGCGTGCGGGAACTAGGTTCCCGCGCATCCTCCCGCCATCCGGTGGGATGTAGGACGCAGCCCTACAGCTTTTGGTCACGCCTTTTTCATCAAAGCTTGCACCTTCATACTCAAGCCATAGAGCTTAATGAAGGCCTCGGCATCACGCTGGTTGTAGACCATATCGGGCCCGAAGGTGGCGAGGTCTTCGTTGTAGAGCGAGAAGGGCGAACGACGGCCAACGACGATGACATTGCCTTTGTAGAGGTGCATCCGCACATCGCCGGTCATGCTCTGCTGGGTGGTGCGCACAAAGGCGTCGTAGGCCTCGCGCACGGGGGTGAACCAGCGCCCGTTGTAAACGAGGTCGGCATAGTCGAGGGCGATGCGATCCTTGGCGCGCAGCGTCTCTTTATCGAGCACGATGCTCTCCAGTTCGCGGTGGGCCGTGTAGAGCAGCGTGCCAGCAGGCGTCTCGTAGACACCATGGCTCTTCATGCCGACAAGGCGATTCTCGACCAAGTCCACGCGCCCGATGGCGTGCTTGCCGCCAATGATGTTGAGCCGATCAACCAATTCCACAAGGCCCAACTGCTGGCCATTGACCGCCGTGGGTACGCCCTGTGCAAAGGTAATGGTAAGCTCTTCAGGCACATCCGGGGCGGCCTGCGGGCTCACGCTCAACTGGAACATATCCTCTTCCGGCTCATTCCAGGGATCTTCGAGCACGCCCCCCTCGTGGCTCAGATGCCACAGGTTGCGGTCGCGGCTATAGATCTTCTCGGCAGTCGCAGTCACGGGGACATTATACTCCGCCGCGTAATCAATGGCGTCCTGGCGGCTCTTGATCGTCCACTCGCGCCAAGGGGCAATAATCTTGAGCTTCGGATTGAGGGCAAAATAGGTCAACTCAAAACGAACCTGATCATTGCCCTTGCCGGTGGCCCCGTGGGCAACGGCATCGGCCCCTTCGGCCTCAGCCACTTCGACCTGATGCTTAGCGATAATCGGACGGGCGAAGGAGGTGCCCAGCAGATACTTGCGCTCATAGATCGCGCCGGCCTGCATAGTGGGCAAAATATAGTCGCGAATAAACTCCTCGCGCATATCGTGAACGATCAACTTACTCGCGCCACTCGCCAGCGCCTTGGCCTCAAGCCCTTCAAGCTCTTCGGCCTGGCCGAGATCGGCGCAGAAGCAGATCACCTCACAGCCATAATTTTCCCGTAGCCACGGCACAATCACCGACGTATCGAGACCACCCGAATAGGCCAATACGACCTTCTTGACTTCGCCCTTGCTCATGTTTTTCCTGCTACTTTCTAAGGAAATAGACGAGAACCATGTTCCCGCATGCACCCTACCCGCGACAACGGCTACGTTTGTTGGGGCAAGCTCCACACGCTCTCTTTTTGTTGCGTGTTGGTGGCTTGGCCGCCAACACGCAACAGAAAGCATGCTTCGGGAGAGGCGAAGCCCTCCCGCCGGACGACGTAACGTGATGCACAAGACAACAAAAGAGCCAGCCTGCCCTCTGGCAAAGCTGGCCTTGCAACCTTACGGCACACAAGCGAAGCTAGCCGAGGCGCTTGGCTGGCTGATGACGAAGACGACGACGCAAAGGCGCACAGTGGGGGCGCGCCTGATAGGTGCGTAGGTTCTCCATCCAACGCTGCGCCATGGGTTCGACTCTCTTCGCTCTGGGGAGGGGTTCGCCCTTCCCTTCAAGATTCTTTATTTGAAGAACTATAGTCCCTTGGACGGTGGGTAGTATAGCATAGGCATGGGTGGAGCGTCAACGACGGATGGGTATTTCTTCACGTAAGCACCTTGACGCTACCGCCG
>RSAS01000461.1:0-14385 GCA_003934145.1 Candidatus Viridilinea halotolerans
ACAGGTCTTTCATGACGGCATCCCAATGCGGCAGGGTAGACCTGTGAGGTCTTATACCAAATCCGATAGCCGATAGCTGAAAGCCGGACATGGTGTCTCAATGCGCTTGAATGCTATTAGGCATGCGGCCTGTTCAATGGTAATTGGTCTTATTTGCAAGGTATTGCCCCTAAACCCCCACCCACCATTTCATGAACAATAAAGTTGCTACGAGCCATCCCTATGTTGTCAATGATTCAAAAACTCGCCTTTTTGCTCCTCCTCACTCTTCTCCTCGCGTCCGCGCCGCTGGCGCATGCTCAGGGGCAACAACCCCATCCCACCGAGGCAGTGGCCTTTGAGCAGTACCTTGGCGCCCAAGTGCCACTCGATCTGAATTTTTTGGATGAGACGGGTGCGACGGTACGCTTGGGCGACTATTTTGACGGCCAGGCGGTTGTGCTGCTGCTGAGTTACTACGAGTGCCCGATGCTCTGCCCGTTGCTGCGCGATGGCCTCGTGAATAGCCTCAACGAAGTGCGCCTCAATGTTGGCGACGACTTTCAGGTGGTCAATGTGAGCATTGATCCCACCGAGACGCCGATGAATGCGGCGAGCGCGAAGACCCTCACCACCATGCGTTACAATCGCCCCGGCACCGAGCATGGCTGGCACTTCCTCACGGGGACGCAGGATAGTATTCAGCAGTTGGCCAATGCGGTCGGTTTTCGCTACTTTTATGATGAGACGATCAACCAGTATGCCCATGCTTCGGGTATTCTGGTACTGACGCCCAACGGCACTCTGGCGCGCTACTTCTACGGCATCGAGTTCAACCCTGGCGATGTGCGCTTGGGCCTTGTTGAAGCCTCAGGTAATAAGATTGGCACCCCGGTAGACCAATTTTTGCTGCTCTGTTACCACTTCGATCCCTCTACCGGGCGCTACACCGGCCTCGTGATGACGATTATGCGCGTTGCGGGGATCAGCACGGTGCTGATCATTGGCGGCGCGATCTTCGTTATGGGTCGGCGTTCGACGCGGGCGCTGCCCGTGTAAGGGGAGGTTCTTGGGGGCTTCGCCCCGTACGCAGTACGTTACGCCTCCCGGCGGGGGTTCGGGGGAGGCGAAGCCTCCCCCGAAGAATTTGTTTCTTGCGTTTTGGCGGCTTCGCCGCCAAAACGCAAGAAACAAGATGGTTTGGGGCGTAGCCCCAACAGCGGTTTTTAAGGCGCTAGCCCTACACGTAATGCCCATGGGGCTTTGCCCCCAAATCCCCGCCGGAGGCGGCCCCCGTCAGGGGGCGGCGGGGCGAACCAAGTTCGCTCCACCGCCCCAAATCCAGGAAAACGTATGCGCGATTTCCCACTCTTTCCCGAACAGGCTTCGACGTTTGCCGGGCCAGTTGATGCGCTTTATTGGACGCTGGTCGGCTTGAGTCTGATCTTCGGCGGTGTCCTGCCCTTCATCATTCTCTACCTGATGGTGCGCTACCACCGCAGCCAGAAGGCCGACCGCACCAATCAGGTGCATAGCAGTCTGCCACTCGAATTGACATGGACAGTCATCCCGCTCGTGTTGGTGTTGGCGGTCTTCTTCTGGGGTGCTTTTCTCTACATCGAAATTCGCAATCCGCCCGACCGCTCGCTTGAGATTTATGTGATTGGCAAGCAGTGGATGTGGCACGTCCAGCACCCCAATGGTAAGCGCGAAAACAATGAACTGCATGTCCCCATTGGCCAGCCGGTTCGGCTGGTGATGACATCGCAGGATGTCATTCACAGCTTCTACATTCCCGCCTTCCGCGTGAAGCAGGATGTCTTGCCGGGGCGCTACACGACGATGTGGTTCGAGGCGACGGAGCCAGGCGAATACCACCTCTTTTGCGCCGAGTATTGCGGCACCGAACACTCGCTTATGGTGGGGCGTGTCGTCGCGATGCGCATGGCCGACTACGAGCGCTGGCTCACCACCCCTGGCGAGATCATTTTGCCCGATGGCAGCACGGGTGGTGCAGTCGCTTCGCCCCTAGTGGGCGCGATTGGCGACCCCATGGTGCTGGCGGGGAGCCAACTCTTCGCGACGGGGTTGGGGTGTGCGAGTTGCCACCGCAACGACGGCCTCGGTATTGGTCCCAACCTCGAAGGCATCTACGGCACCGAAGTGCGGCTTGACAATGGAGAGCTCGTTTTTGCCGACGAGAATTACCTGCGCGAATCGATCCTCAACCCCGCAGCCAAGGTCGCTACTGGTTACGCCAACGTCATGCCCACCTACGATGGCCAAGTTAGCGAAGATCAGATGAACCAACTGTTGGCCTACCTGAAGTCGCTGGGCGCGGCGGATGCAGAGTGAGGCGAGGACGCGAGGACGCGAGGACTTCGCGTCTTCGCGTCCTCGCCTCACGCATCCTCGCAAGGTGGTAAGGGAAGCGGAAACTTTTAAGTACCCCAGCAGCCTGTCATGCTGAGCGCAGCGAAGCATCTCTTTTCGCCTGACGAGAGACCCTTCGCTGCGCTCAGGGTGACAAAGCAACGGGGCAATCAACAAAATTCGCTTCCCTAAAGTAACCTTTGGCTTTTCTGAAACCTTGTCTTAGGAGTATAACCTCATGGCCACCACAGCCCTCCCTGGGCACAACTATCTGCAGGATGACGCATCAACCGTCGGGGCCTGGTTTAAGTCTTGGTTCCTGACGGTTGACCACAAACGCATTGCACTGCTCTACCTGTTGAGTATCAACGTCTTCTTCCTGCTTGGTGGGTTGGCGGCGACGGTCATTCGCGTGGAGTTGATTACGCCACAGGGTGATCTGCTCTCTGCCGATCTCTACAACCGCGCCTTTACGCTGCACGGGATCATCATGGTCTTCTTTTTCCTGATCCCGGGTACGCCAGCGGTGTTGGGCAATTTCCTCGTGCCGCTTATGATCGGTGCGCGCGACATGGCCTTCCCGCGCCTCAATCTCTTTAGTTGGTACCTCTACATGGCGGGCGGGCTCTTTGCGCTGACGGCGGCTATCTTTGGCGGCGTGGATACGGGTTGGACCTTCTATACCCCCTTTAGCTCCACCTACGCCAATTCCAATGTCATACTTACTATCGCCGGGGCATTTATTATGGGCTTCTCATCGATTGCCACCGGCGTTAATTTCATTGTCACCATCCACACCATGCGCGCCCCCGGCATGACATGGTTCCGCCTGCCGCTCTTTATCTGGTCCTCGTATGCGACAAGCCTGATCATTGTGTTGGCGACACCAGTGGTGGGCATTACCCTGCTGTTGGTGGCCATCGAACGCATCTGGGGCGTGGGCATCTTTGATCCTGCCCTCGGCGGCGATCCACTGCTCTTCCAACACCTCTTCTGGTTCTATTCGCATCCGGCGGTCTATATCATGATTCTGCCCGGCTTTGGGGTTATCTCCGAGTTGATCGCCGCCTTTTCACGAAAACGTGTTTTTGGCTACGAGTTCATTGCCTTTTCCAGTATGGCCATTGCCCTCTTGGGTTTCCTTGTTTGGGGCCACCACATGTTCGTTAGCGGGCAGTCGGTCTATGCCGGACTGGTTTTTAGTTTCCTGACCATGCTCGTCGCCATTCCCTCGGCGATCAAGATTTTCAACTGGACGGCGACGCTCTACAAAGGCTCGATCAGCTACCGCACGCCGATGCTCTATGCCTTGGGTTTCATGGGTCTCTTTGTAATTGGCGGGCTGACCGGCATTTTCTTGGGCATCGTGGCGATTGACATTCACGTCACCGATACCTACTTCGTGGTGGCCCACTTCCACTACGTGATGGTCGGTGGCGCGATTATGGCGTACCTGGGCGGCATCCACTACTGGTGGCCCAAAATGACCGGGCGCATGTACAGCGAAGTTTGGGGCGGCATTTCGGCGCTGATCATCTTCGTGGGCTTCAACATGACCTTCTTCCCCCAGTTTGTGGTGGGCTACTTGGGCATGCCGCGCCGCTACCACGTCTACCCAGAGGAGTTTCAGGTGCTCCACGTTCTCTCTTCGGCAGGGGCAACGATCCTCGCCATCGGCTTTATCATTCCGATTATCTACCTAACCCTTTCGCTCTGGACAGGGAAAGAGGCGGGTAACAACCCCTGGGATGCCACTGGCCTCGAATGGCAGGTGAGTTCGCCCCCACCGACCCATAACTTCCTCGAGATCCCCGTGGTTACCACAGAAGCCTACGCCTACGCACCCGACGCGGCGGAACAGGACGCGGCCAACTGGCGTCCGGGTAGTCCGTTGTAGTCGGCGGAGAGGCGGGGATGCGAGGAGGTGGAGGATGCGAAGAGGCAGAGAGGCGCATCCCCCCGCATCCCGCATCCCGCATCCCGCAGCTCGCATCCTCGTCTCAAAGGAGAAAATCTTGGCGACGACAACAACGACAACCAGCCCCCACGGCCATGCCGATCACGGGCATGCCGCGCACGGCCCGGAGCTTCAGCACCACTTTTGCACCCCGGCGCAGCAAAAGGAGGCCGCGACGCTGGGCATGTGGGTCTTTTTGGTGACCGAGGTGATGCTCTTTGGCGGCATCTTTATGGCTTATGCGGTCTATCGCTGGGCCTTCCCCGAGGTTTGGGCCGAGGCGGCGTACCACCTCAATACGCCCCTCGGCACCATCAACACCGTCGTGCTGCTGGTGAGTTCGTTGACGGTGGCGCTCGCCGTGAGCGCCGCCGAGGCGGGCAAACGCACGCGGGTCATTCAGCTCCTTTTAGTCACAATGGTGCTCGGTGTCGCCTTCTTAGGGTTAAAAGCCTACGAATATAGCGAAAAATTCTCGCACTGCGCCGGCTACTCCACCCCAGCGCAATGGGTCGGTGGCGGCGAGCAACACGCCGTCTACGAATGTCTTGTGCCGGGGCAAGCCTTCCTCTTTCCAGCCGACAAAACGACGGGTGTGAGCAACGCCCCCACCGTGGCTGGTCAAGGGACACCCTACCAACTCTTCTTCTTCCTCTATTTCGTTGCCACCAGCCTGCATGCCGTGCATATGCTCATCGGACTAACCATCATGGGCTACCTCGCCTTCATCACATGGCGCGGGGTGATCACTCCGACCTACTTCACCCCCATAGAGATCGGGGGACTCTATTGGCACTTGATCGATATTGTGTGGGTCTTTTTGTTTCCGTTGTTTTACTTGGTTCACTGACGTGAACGAGGGGAAATTTGCGGGGGCCGTGCCCCCGGCGGGGGTTTGGGGGAGGCGAAGCCTCCCCCAAAAAAACTCTTTTTGTTGCGTGTTGGCGGCGTAGCCGCCAACACGCAACAAAAAAATAGCTAAAGGCAACACAATGACCCATAAAGAGCATGAACATGCCCATGCCCACATTGGCCCCGCCACCTACTACAAGATCTTTGCCGCGCTGATGGTGCTCATGTTCCTCACCGTGGGGGCTTGGTGGGTCGAAACTGTCGTCGAGATTCCGCGTGCCTTGGGGGTCTTCATCGCGTTGGTGATTGCCTCAACCAAGACGGTGCTGATTGTACTCTTTTTTATGCACATCAAGGTGAGTAGCCGGGTGGTGCAACTCTATGCGATAGCGGCGCTCTTTGGGCTGCTCTTCCTCTTTGTCATCACCATGGGCGATTATATTGCACGGGGCTGGCCGCCGCAGTTGGGGCCGTTGCCGTGAGGTTGGTAGGGCGTTCAGGCTGGCCATTGTGTGCATGATGATGGCGCAAATGTGGCTTGGGGCCAACGTGCGCTGCACCTGCGTGTGAGGCTGCTGGGGCAATACAAAGGGGCGCTGGGGGACCTTGGTTCCCCCAGCGCCCCTTTGCTACTCCTACCGCCGCACCAGCGGCAGATAGACCGTCTGCGTCCCTTGGCCCACCAGCGCAAACTCGGTCAGGTGGTCGAGCGTGGTCACGAGGCGCTTGTTAGCGCGATCCAGCGTCGGGTTGGTCGAGACCCAACGGCTGCCATTCCAGAAGACGAGATCGAGGTCGTCTTCGCTGATGCCCGCCGCTGCAAGCTCGGCATCAGTGTAGTTGACGATGATGCTGAAACGTGCATTGAATTCGCGGGTGATCGTGCCGTCTGCTTTGGTGGCCACGACCGTAAAGCTGCGTCCGGCGAAGCGGAAGTTGCCCAGGCTCTGGGTGGGCGTGACCAGTTCGCTGTAGGTGAGGGTATGCTCGGCCTGCACCGCGCCCGCCGGGAAGTTGAGCTTGACTGCCCCATTGGCCAGGTTGAGTTCGAGCGGCAGGTTGGCCCCCAAACGGGCTTCACGCCGTTCGCGCGGGTTCCACGTCAATTGCCACTGGCTCAACACGGGCGAGGCGTTGGCGTTGGTGGCCGCCATGCGCCCGCGTAGGCGCACGGGCGCTGCGGGCAGCGCAGCGAGGCTCGCGCCACTCGCCACATCCTCGCGCAACACATTGCCCGCTAGGTCAAGCACATCCACGGCGAAACTCGCGCCCGCCGGCACCGTCACGCTAAAGGTGAGCGTGCCCCACTCGACGCCGCCGCTGCCGCTAAAGATCGGCGGCGAGACCACTTCGCCCCGTAGCGGGGTGAGGGGGTAGGCGACAAGGCCATCAAAACTGGGGTTGGTGGGATTGTTGGGGTCAGCCATCCCGTAGGTAGCGCGCCGCACACTCATCCAGAGGCGGTTATCGCTTGCCACAACGAGTCCACCGCTTCCGCTACCGTATGGGTTGAGTTCCGCAAGTTGGAATACTTCAGTGAGTGTGCCATCACTACAGCGGAAACTGGCGAGCGCACCGCCCAGGGATAGCCCCGGGTTGATCAGATAGGCAGCTCCATCAGAGCCATTGGTGAAGGCATTGTTGGGGTACCAGAGCGCAGTGATATTGCTGCTGCTCCGCACCACGTTGCCATTCGCGGGTTGGAAGCCAGTGAGCGGCTGGTTGCTTGCCCCCCCAACGACGCAACCATTGGGATCAATATGGAGCAACTGGGTACTAAAGTCACTGGCCCGTTGGGTAAAGTTGCTGCCATTGGGGCTGCTGAGCAGGTTCTGCTCGTGGCCAATATAGATCGTGCCGTCACGCGCAATCGCTACCGCACGCGCCGCTTGGTTGAGGTTCTCCCAAGTCCCATTGGCTACATTGTAGCGGTAGAGTTGATTGTCCAACACCACATAGATCGCCGCGCCATCAGGCGTTGCCGCCATGGAGTTATTGGGGGCAAGGGAGAAGTTTTGGGGAAGCCCTGTGGGTTGCCCAAGATCGCTGAAGCTGCTGGTCTCACCATTCCAGCGCAAGAGGTGAGGAATAACGATGTTTGTTGAATTGCTGAACGCTCTCGTCGTAGCAAGAATGTAGGTATTCTCACCCTGCACCAGACCGTCAACGAAGGCCATGCGCTCTGTCATGGTGTACGAGAACCACTGACTTGAGTAGACATATTCATACGTTGGCAGGCAGGCACTTCCACCAAACGGGCTTACTTCACCTGTTGTGCTGTTAAAGCTCGTGAGGCATGTGTTATCCAAGAGCATGAGCGTTGTCGCACCCTCTTGGCCGCGCAGAATGCGCCCATAGTTCTGACTGGCCCCAAAGAGCGGCCAGTCGAGCGGGCTGCTGCTGTTCAACTTGGCCGTACCATCACCGATGTTGATCCCTTTGGCAAAGAGCCGCCCGTGGCGATCAAAGGTCTCACGGTAGCCCGCTTGATCGGGTTGGTTCACCGCGACATGAACATCGGGTGTGCTACCGAGCGAGCGCCACGCCCCGTAGAAACGGCTCCCTTCCGGGGCGGCGGCCAGCGCCGGGAAGCCACCCTCGACCCCCTGTAACGTGGGGGTTGTCCAAGTGCGTCCGTCAAAACTCTGGCTCGACATAATGCGATAACTTGCTTCAGCGCCGAGGTTATTCACCCCTTGTGGCCGGTAGCCGGTCGTTACTCCTTCAAGGCTCGGTGCCGCCCAAACGAGGCCAAGGTGATCGGCAGGGTTGATCGCCAAGGCTAATGCGGTGACGATGCCCAGTTGATCGCGCATGTGGCTACTTGAAGCTGTGGTGGGCAACTGGGGCCAACTGTCCACAAGAGCGGGTTGGCTGAAATTGTTGCCGTTGTAGCTCCCGACCATGACCGCATTG
This sequence comes from Candidatus Viridilinea halotolerans, assembly GCA_003934145.1. Taxonomy (GTDB): domain Bacteria; phylum Chloroflexota; class Chloroflexia; order Chloroflexales; family Chloroflexaceae; genus Viridilinea; species Viridilinea halotolerans. Next base: position 8,078 of record RSAS01000461.1, read on the forward strand.
TTGCTATGCCAAGCCATGTGTAACGTACCGAGGCTATCCAGCTTCATATCGGCAGGTGGGCCATAGCTCGCGGGCAGGTTGATGGGCGTGCCCCAGGTTGCCCCGGCATCGCTAGAGCGCAGCAGCGTCCCACGTTCGGTCGCAAGATAGGCCAGATCGCCGCGCATGGCCACGAGACGTGCCGCCACGGGCTGCGCCTCCGACCATACGCTGCCATTCCAGCGCCGGTAGAAGCCTCGTTCATTAGGCACATTAGCCGCGACGTAGCCCTCCACCGAGCCAAAGCCCTCTGTCCATGCCACGAGGGCCACGCCAGCTTCGTTGATCGCCACCGAAATGCGGCGGGTTGGTGTGGTGGAATTGGACAGCGCAAACGGTGTTGTCCACGCACTTTCGCCCCAACGCATCACCACCGTGTTGTTGCCATCCACCCATGCGACGACGCGCTGTGTTCCGGCGGCTGCAATCTTGGGTTGCAGCGAGCGTGCGGCACTGTTCGAGAGGTTCACTGGCGCGGCTGGCCCCCAGGTTGCGCCGCCATCGGATGAACTGCGGTAGAGAATTTCGCTGCTGCCCGCATAGCCCGTGGTACTATCAGCCCAGACGAGATGCAAAAGTCCACTTCCATCCACCGCGAGCGCTGGGCGATCCGAGATGCTCGCGTCATTGCTCACATTCACCGGCGTGTTCCAAAAGGCCGTGATCACCAGCACATCCACCACCGCCAGCACAATGAGTAGCACCGCCGCTACACTGTAGTCCACTTTGCCCGAAAGCCACTTCCGCATGACATTTCTCCTAACTTGGGGGAACCACTCCCCGATCTTGCTTCGCAATAGTACGAAGCAACGCCACAAGGCAGACCGTCGCGCTGAGGGCCAGCGCCACGGCCACCACGAACCACCCCGAGTCGGGTGGGAGGCGGGCGAACCAGCAGGCGATCTGGTCAATTGGTTGACCCGGATGATCGACTGAGAAGGGCAGCGGACTCGGCAGGAGGGAGGGGCCACCGGCGGCCCGTGTGAGTGCGGAGGCGAGAATGCGTACCTGCCACACCAGGGGCATGTAGTCGGGATCGAAGAACCAGAAGCCCCAGGCGTAGACACCGCCCGTAATGACTTGGAGGAGGACAAGGGTATCGTTGTAGCTCACGGTGATCAGCGGAATCTGCACAGCCACGCCGCTCACGACGCTGGCCGCAAAGCCCCAGCGTTGCCATGCGACGAGTGTGGGCCAGCGCCCCAAGAGGGTGCCCAGCGCCAAGAGTGCCAGCGGCAGCACCGGCAACTGGTAGCGCGGCCCCGGCGACCAGGCGCCCGACCAGGGGCGCACCACGGCATAAAAGAGCACCGAGGAGGCGCAGAGCAGCAATACCAAGCGCCCAAAGCGCCCGTTTTCGCGGGCAAATTGGGGCAAGAAAAAGACCGCTGCAAGCAGCGGCGGGGCGTAAATAAAAATACTTTTGCCTAAACTGAAGAAGAGCGTGTAAAAACCATACCAAGCCGGACGCGGAAAACGGGTCAATTCCTTGATGTGATAGCCCGTGTTGAAGATGTCCTCGTAGCGCCAGAAGTTGTAGCCCGCCAAAGCGACCACGCCCAGCGCCAAGGGTGCCACAAAGGCGAAAAGGGCCACGCGCGCCCCCCGGCTGATCGCCCACGCGCACCAGAGCAGCGCCGGTACGTAGATCACCGCCGGATACTTGGTCAGTATGGCGAGGCCCGTCAGCAGCCCGGCGGCGGCCAAGAGCTTTGGCGCCGCGGCGGGGCGTTGCTCAGCCGCCAAGAGCAGGCGGCATGCCAAGAGCAAAATCAGCGTCAGCAGCGGCTCGCTGTAGGTGAGCGTGGCATAGAGCCATGCCATCGTCGCGCCGCCATAGATCATCGCTATCGCTACCGCAATGCGTTGCGAGCGAAAGAGCGCCACGGCGAGGCTGTAGAGCACCACCAGCGCGGTGGCAGTGGCAAAGGCGTTGCCGAGCGCCACGGCAGCCTGCGTGGCAACCAGTTCATTGGCGGGCCAGAGCCACGCCGCCAACAGAAAGAGCGGCACCTGCACAACAGGCTGGACGAAGCCATATTTACTATAGACCTCGCCATCGCGCCCCTCCTTCTCAAACATCTCATCGAGCCGATCTGCGGCGGGCACCGTCAATTCACCGCGCAGCAAGAGCCCCCGGGTCATCGTATAGGCGCTGCGGGCATCGGGATTGTCGAGCAGGGCAGCGCTGGTCAATAGATAGAGCGCGAGCATTCCGATCCAGAGAAGAAGCGGCTGGATCGGGATGCTCTTTAGTCTAAAACTGAGCATAGGGCTTTGCTTATAGACACGTCTGTAGTTGAGTTTACTTTGCTATAAGCAAATTTTCGGTTAATACATGGCATCCTATGGTTAGCTTTTGGGGGCTACGCGCCCATGCGCATGAAGGTAAGGGGCCTGCGGCCCCTAAAACCCCGCTGGCAGGGGAAATTTTTCGGGGGCCATGCCCCTTCGACTAGGCTCAGGGCAAGCCCGAACCTCCGTCGGTTCAGTGCACCGCCTCTTCGCCCCGCCGCACCCGTGCGGCCTCTTCGCGGGCGCCGACGGCGGCTTCGGCTTGGCCTTGGGCGGCGAAGTAGTCGGCGATGTCGGCCCAGATTTGGGCTTCGACGAGGTGGGCTCCGGCGCGGGCGCTGATGGTGACGGCGTAGTGGGCGTCGCGTTCGGCGGTGAAGAGATCGCCCTGCGCGGCACTTAGGGCGGCCAGGAGGCGCAGCGCCTCGGCTTGCCCGACGCGATCATTGATGGCGCTACTGGTGGCAAGGCTGGCGCGCGCCTCCAGTTCAGCGTCGCCAAACTCCTGACGCACCAAGAAGGCCCAGCCGCGCCCCACCCGCGCCCGCGTTTCGGCGCTCCAGTCGTCGGTCTGACGGCCCAGGGCTAACGATGCACTGTGGTAATTCAGCGCTTCAGTGGGGCAATCAGCGGCGAGGGCGAGGATGCCCAACTGGTCATAACAGTAGGCCGCAACCACGTTGGGGCTAAGCAGCAGGGCGCTGCCACTGGTCTGTTGGCAATGCTCAAGCGTGCGCAGCAGTAGGCGTTGGGCGCGCCGCTGCGCACCCAACAGCCCGAGCGCCGCAGCGTAGGTGGCATCGCTGGCGAGGCACAGGATGGCCAAGGCGTCACGCTCGGCATCCGCCGTAGCGCGCCGCAGGCGCCGTTGCAGTTGTTGACGCAGCGCCGGGGCCGCGCTTGCGACCGCCAGTTCGCTGCCGCTGGCCAGCAGGAGGCGCAAGCGAAAATAGGCGAGATAGCTCGCCCGCAGCCGATCACGCTGCCCGATGTGCAAATTCGCAAGCTGGCTGAGATCTTCGGCGAGGCTCGCGTAGCTTCCTGCACGCTCATTGACCGCACTCCGCAGCAGCAACAGGTCGCTGTGGGTTGCGGCGGTGGGCGTGGTGGCTAGGGCCTGATCGATGTAGCGCAGGGCCAATGCCGTAGCAAACTGGCGGGTGGCGATGCGGGCGGCGATATGGCAATAGTGGGCGCGAGCCACCCAATCTTCGGCTGGCCCAAGGTGCGCAATGAGCGCATCGTAGACCGCGAGGGGGGCGCTGTCCGCCGCGATCTCGGTGGCATGGAAGGTGGCGTAGTAATGCACCACCGCCGCATGGAGCATGCGCCGTTGGCCAAAGAGCAGGCTGGCGTAGGCCACCTCGTGGGCAATGCCATGTTTGAAGCGATAGACCTGCTCCGGCCCGTCCAGTTCCAGTTCGATGATCTGCAATGCGGCAAGTTGGTGCAGTTGTTGGCAGAGGGTGTCCGCATTGGGGTGCGCCGGATGGACGGCCAGCAGCAGGCGTAGTTGGAAACTCTTGCCCAGTACCGCCGCCACTTTGAGCGTCATGCGCGTGGCGGCATCAAGCCGATCCACGCGGGCCTGAATGACCCCTTGGGCCATACTTGACACCTGCACGCCGCTGACTGGCCCGTTCAAGCGGGCCACCCCGTCTTCAATCGCAATCAATGTACGCAGGCGCAGTTCGCGCAGGTATTCCTTAATGAAGAGCGGCTGCCCCTCGGTGTGGCGCTCCACCTGACGCCCCAACTCAGGGTCGATCTGCGTAACTTTAAGCTCTTCACACATCAGCGCCAGGGTCTCATGGGGGCGCAAGCGGCCCAAGCTTGCTTGTAAACAGTGGGGATGGGCGCGCAGCATGGCCAGTGGTTTGGGTGGGCTACTATCGAGGGGGCGGTGCGAGAGGGCCAGGCAGAGGTGGCTTGGCCCGCTAAGCATCAATTCGTTGGCCAATTCAAGCGAGAGCAGATCGGCCCAGTGCAGGTCGTCAATCACGATTAGCAGCGGCTTTTTGCCCACCCACAGGCTCATAAGCAGCGCACAGAGGCGCACAAGTGCCGCGCTTTCCGCTGCGTCGAACTGGGTCATGCGGTGCGCCGCATGGCGTTGTGCGCCCAAGCCTAATACCGCAATCAGCAGCGGCACACTCGGCCATAGCGTTTGGGGCAGCCCTTCCATGGCGGCGTTGAAACGGCTGCGTTGCATGTGGGGCGGCATGCTCTCATCAATGCCACACAGTTCAAGCAGTAGCGAACGCCAGACTGCCAGTGGCGTAGGAGCGCCACCGCTGCTACACTCGGCACGCAAACCGCGCTGGCCCGCTTGGCGCCAGTGCAAAAGCAACTCGCCCAACAGGCTCGTTTTGCCAATACCCGATTCGCCCTCCAGTAGGAGCAACGCACGTCGCCCAGCGCTTGCCGCCGCCGCCGCCGCCGCCATGCCCGCACGCAGCGCCTCACGCCCTACCACACGCTGTGCGCTGACAAAACTGATACGACTGTGCGACCAATCCACCGCTGTTTGCTGCGCTGCTTGCCCTGTGGTGGGGCGCAGCACCTGTGCTACAGGTACGCCCTCTTGGTGGCCCTTGACCGCAATCAAATTTGGCGTGCTGAAGGCAAAACGGCCCTGCACCACACTGCGCACCCGTCCCGAGGCGAGAATGGCCCCCATTGGGGCCAAGTGCATCAAGTGGGCCGCGAGGTTCATGTCATCGCCCTGGGCGGTATAGACGCGACGGCGTTCGCAGCCCACCGCGCCCACAAAGAGCCAGCCCAGGGTGATCCCGGCCTTCAGAATCAGCCCCTGATCGAGCAGTTCTAAACTGCAACCCACCGCCCGACTCGGCTCGTCGCCGCGCGCCAGCGGTGCGCCAAAGAGCAGCACAAAGACCGAGCCCTTGTCGCCAACTTCGATCTCGTTCAGCCAACCGCCCCAGCGCAGCACGACCGCTTGCACTTGGGCGACTACATGGTGCAGCGCGGTCGGATCGGCGGGCAGTTCAAAACGCGCAAAGACGGGGGTTGTCCAACGATATTCAGCGATCAACGCACCCAAACGCAGGCGCTCGACAAAGCTCGGTGAAAGAAAATGTTCCCAACTTAAGGGCGGGCCGGGCGCAGGGTAGCTCTGTTGGACGGGTATCGGCGTCGTGCTGCTCGGTGCTACCAGTACGCCATCGCGCACACTGGCCTGTTCAGCCGCAGCGGCGGCGATCATCGCCGGGCCAGTGAGGACAAAATAGAGACCGTGATGCGACAAGCCCGCTAGCACCGCATGTACCAGCCCCCCCCCACCCCAATGCGCAGGCGGAGCCGCACCTCGCCCAACGGCGTTTGCGCCACCGGCAGTGCCCGCATCGTCGCCAGCATCGCAGTCGCACAGCGTTGCGCCAGATCCACGTCAAGGCGGTCGGGCCACCAAGCCGTCAGCGCATCGCCCGCAATCGCTACGACATCGCCCTCATAGGCATCGATGGTCTCCACCAGTGCCGCGTAGCAGCGGTTGAGTACCTCGTGCAACCGTTCAGCGCCGTCGGGTACGGCGGCGAAATCGGCAGTCAGCCGACTAAAACCACTCAGATCGGCATAGAGAATCGTCGCCGGCCCGGAACGCACGAGGCCAGGCTGCAACGCTGGCGTACCAATGCGTTCGCGCAGCCAAACCGGCAGGTAGGGCGCAAGCAGTTGACGGGACTGATCCTGTTGCATAGGCCATGCCTTGTTTCATGGACGCGACGGCCACTCCAGTCTACTACTCATACTAGCTATTCTACCGCACCAAGCGAACCGAAAGCGTGAGACGATCTATAATTGGTACGGGGGAAAACCGGGTTTTCCCCCGCGCCCCCATTCGGAGGAGTGGGGGGAAGGTGTTCCCCCGCGCCCCCATCCGCAGGAAGGGGGGAAGGTGTTCCCCCGCGCCCCCATTCGGAGGAGTGGGGGGAAGGTGTTCCCCCGCGCCCCCA